>CAZFKD010000333.1:1450-1682 GCA_964519695.1 uncultured Spirochaetaceae bacterium | reverse complement strand
CGGTGCGGGCGGCTTGGGGTACCTGCCGGTGGTCGGCAACTGGGACGACGACGATACGGACAACGTCGGTCTCTACGATCCGGCGACCCGCACGTTCTTCCTCCGCACGACGAACGCGGGTGGCCCGGCCGACATCGTGGTTCGCTACGGGCCGACCAACCTGACGCCGGTTGCGGGCGACTACGACGGGCAATGAGTCGGGGCAGGCAGGTCGCCGTTCGATTCCGCAAGC
>CAZFKD010000333.1:692-1440 GCA_964519695.1 uncultured Spirochaetaceae bacterium | reverse complement strand
CCGCAAGCGGAGCTCGACGGCAGCCCGGGCCGAGATCCCGAGTCGAATCAGAATGAGCCCCCCGGCAAGTCCATGCGAGACGCCGGGGGGCTCTTTCGTTCGGTCCTTGGCATGAACGAGCTCGACCGAGTCCAGCCCGCTGCCCGATCGAGGCGTCGAGGCTGAACGGGGGAGAAAAGATGAACGCCGAACGAATCGATCCGACCGAGCCCATGGCCAGCCTCGAGATCCGCAAGGGCGCCGACGCAGCCCTCGAAGTCGGCGGGGTCCGCTTCGTCGCCTGCCGCCGCGAGGTCGACATCATCGATGGCGGCGTCACGCTCTACGTCCAGAGCGCGTTGCCCGGAGACGATCGGGAGCTGCTGCGCTTCGATCTCTTTCGCGAGCGGCCGCATTATCACGCCCCCGCGACCAACGAGAAGGAAACGAAGATCGACGCCTCGGGCGCAGCGAGCGTCGATGAATGGGGCATCGCGAATCTGACCGCTCGCGCGGGCGAGCTCATCGCCGAGGGCGGCTTCGAAGACCTGCGATCCGCCCTCGACCTGTCGGCCATTCGCGCGGCGGCGCCCGCTCTCCGGCGACTGCTGGCCGGCCTGGCCGAGCCGACCGAGATCTCGCATTTCCCGATCCCGGCCGCGAAGCTCGCCGAGATCCGCGGCGAGGCGCCGCGCTAGTCGACGTCTTCGCTGGAGCCGAAGCGCGCGGCAGGCTACTCCAGGCCGCGCGCAAGCATGCGGACCGCACC
>CAZFKD010000333.1:0-682 GCA_964519695.1 uncultured Spirochaetaceae bacterium | reverse complement strand
CAGATAGGTCCAGGGGCGCAGCGGCGAGGGGTCGGCGGGGGCCAGCACGATGGGCACGCGGTCTTTAAGTGCATAAAACCGGATCGGGAAGAAGCGCTCCCCGATCGTCTTCGGTTCGCATCGGCGGTGGAGCTCCGCGATCTCCTCCTCGGAGAGATCGCGCCATTCGCTGACTTCGAGATCGTCGAGCGGGATGTGCATGATGCGAATGCGCCGAAGCCGGGTCACGCGGTAGCCGAGCGCCTCGCACATCCGCCGGATCTGTCGGTTCAGCCCCTGCGTCAGGACGATCCGGAAGACGTCCTGCGCGACGCGCGTCGCGACGCACGGTCGCGTTCGCGTCTCGAGGATTTCGACCCCGGCCTGCATCGCCTCGAGGAACTCGGCGGTCAGCGGCCGGTCGACCGTGACGATGTACTCCTTCTCGTGGGCGAACTCGGCCCGCAGCACCCGGTTCACGATGTCGCCATCGTTCGTCAGGAGGATCAGGCCTTCCGAGTCCTTGTCGAGGCGGCCGATCGGGAAGATCCGCTCGGGATGGTCGATGTAGTCGACGATGTTGCCGGCGACGTAGCGCTCGGTCGTGCAGGTGACGCCGACGGGCTTGTGGAGCGCGATGTAGACGGGCGGCTTGCGGGCGCCGAGGCGCTTGCCGTCGACCGTGATCGCGTCGCCGGCCGCG
>CAZFKD010000332.1:0-5440 GCA_964519695.1 uncultured Spirochaetaceae bacterium | reverse complement strand
TATGAACCTATCGGTGGTGAAGAAAAGCCCGCTAATTTTTCCTACGCGCCACGACATCTCCGTTCTCGCCGTCGCCGTCATCGCCGACAACTCACCGGCGGCGTCGCCTCCGCCGCCTTCGTCGCCTACTTCTCGTCACTTTCGCGCGGCGCGTTCAGCGGAACCCAGTTCGCGCTGCTGACGTCGCTGATGGCGATGGGGAGGACGCTATTCGGCGGCGGGTCGGGCTGGCTCGCGACCCAGACCGATTGGCCGATCTTCTGGGTCTGCACGGCAGTGCTGGCGCTGCCGGGGCTGATGCTGCTCTTGGTTCTGCCGGAGCCGACTCGGGCACTGGGAAGGCCAGTCTCTTGAAATTCGAATTGCCACTTCAATCTATCATGATAGATTGAGGTTCATGTTCCGACGAAATCTACTCCTACCCCCGGCCGGGTCCGAGACCTTCTTCCTCTGGGGCCCTCGCCAGACCGGCAAGAGCACGCTTCTGCGCGAGACCTATCCCGATGCGCACTGGCTCGACCTGCTGAAATCCGAAGAGTTTCGCCGCTACCTCGCCCGCCCGGAGATCCTCCGCGAAGAGCTGGATTCGGGCGAGCACGATCCGCGCCAGCAGATCGTGATCGACGAGATCCAGAAGGTGCCTGCCCTGCTCGACGAGGTGCATTGGCTCGTCGAGAACCGAAGGTTCCGTTTCGCATTGTGCGGATCGAGTGCACGCAAAGTGCGAAGGGGTGCGGCCAATCTGCTCGGCGGTCGAGCGCTTCGGTTCGAGCTGCACGGCTTGACCGCCGCCGAGCTCGGGGATCGATTCGATCTCGATCGCATCCTGAACCGTGGCTACCTGCCCCGGATCTACGAAGCGAGTCGGCCGAATCCCATGCTCGATGCATACATCGCCGATTACCTGCGAGAAGAGATCGCGGCGGAAGGCCTCGTTCGAAACCTCCCGAGCTTCTCGACCTTTCTGGACGTGGCGTCCCTGTCGGACGGCGAGATCGTGAACTTTTCGAATATCGCGCGGGAATGCGGCGTATCGAGTCAAACGACGAAGAGCCATTTCCAGATCCTCGAGGACACGCTACTCGGCCGTTGGCTCCCGGCCTATCGCAAGCGACCGAAACGACGCGTGATCGGAGCCCCGAAGTTCTATTTCGTGGACGTAGGGGTCGTCAATCGATTGGCGCGGCGGGGCGAGCTTCGACCCGGCTCTGAGCTCTACGGAAAGGCCTTCGAGAACTGGGTCTTTCACGAGCTTTCGGCCTTCACGAGCTATCGGGAGATCGACGCCAGCCTGGCGTATTGGAGGCTCGCGAGCGGAATCGAGGTCGACTTCGTCGTCGGCGACATGCAGGTCGCGATCGAGGCCAAATCGAGTGAACGGATCACGCGCGACCATCTGAGCGGCCTTCGCGCGCTCGCCGAAGACCATCCGCGCATCGGCCGGCGAATCGTCGTCTGCCGTGAGCCCCGCGCTCGCAGGACCGAGGACGGAATCGAGATCCTTCCGACGAAGACCTTCGTGCGCAAGCTCTGGGACGGGGAGCTGATCGCGGCCGTTCCGCCCGAGTCGTAAAAGGTCGGAATCGCGACTCGCCTCCAGGCGCCGCTTTCGTCCACCTGGCAGCGATTCATCGAGCGCCTCGCAGATGCGATCCAGAAGCCCTTTCCGTCTCATGATTCTCTTGGATCGAGCCGTTCGGCGGCGCGATCGAGCCCTCGGCCGCCCGGTCTCGCGCGATAACGTCCACCGGGTTACTTCGACCATTTCCCCCCGGCTCGATCGAACCGATTCCAGCCGCGCGAGCTCGAGGACAATCTGCGCGCACCGAGGAGAGCCAGGGCCGCGAGTCCCGCTCCGAGTCCCGGCGCGCCCGTCGGCTCCGGCACTTGCAGCGCATCCAGGTCCGCCGGTCCCCAGTCCGCATCGGCGTTCGAGCCGTCGAATTCCAGGCTCCAGACCCCGCCCACGTAGCGCAGGATGTCCCCGAACGGGCCCCCCAACGGCGCCCAGAAGGGCAGGTTGACCTATATGCCCCTATCGGTGGTGACGGAAAGCCCGCTAGTTTTTCCTACGCGCCGAGTCTTTTGGCCGACTTGGCCAAATATCATGAGACGGTAAGCCCTTCGAATGGCACATTCCGGGAGTCTGCTCAAAGGACCAGTGATCCGGATTGCGGCGACGGAGCGATTTCCAAACGGGTCAGCCCGACGGCGACCGGGGACGCTGAGAGCCTGTGAAAATATCTCCCCGTCCCCATCATGTTATGTGATGATGGGTATCGGGGGGATGAGTGATGAGCGAGACACCGCGGGTGCTGCGCCCGAACCGGGAGTCGCTGGAGCTTCGACCGACGGATCTGGAGAGTCTGCTGCCGCCGGATCACCGTGCTCGGGTGGTTTGGGACTTCGTGTGCGGTTTGGCTTCGTCGCCGCGGTACGAGGCGATTCGAGCCGTCGAGGGCGAGCCGGGGCGTCCGGCGATCGATCCGGCTTTTTGTGTTTCTCGACGCCTGCCTCCAGCCGCTCCTCGATCCAGCCGATGGCCTCGTCGTCGGACATGCAACCCGGAAACGCGGGATCCGTGCCGAGCCGAAGAAACGGGTGCAGCGTTGGTCAGGCCAGGCCGACGGGCTCACGCCCGTTGATTGCATCCTCGAGCCAGCGAGCCGCCGCTGCGTGGAGTCCCGCAGTCGGATCGATCGCCGGACGGCTCGGATCGCGTGCCCACGGGGCCTAACGCAGCCGGGTCGTGTCGACGGCGAACAGCTGCAGATCGTTCTGCTCCTGGCCGACGCCCGCGGCGCGGCCGATCGGGCCGTACTCGAAGACGATGCTCGTGCGAAAGGGGCCGCTCTTCGCGGTCGGCGGCGGGCCCGCGTGCAGGCCGTCGCCGTAGTGCAGCGAGAAATCGCCGGGGCCGGCCTCGATGCCGACGCCGAGCTCGCGATCGTCGGGGATGCCGGCGATGCCCGCCGTCTGCCACGAGCCGGGCATGAAGCGCAGCTCGCCGGTCTCGCGGTTCGCCGGCCGCAGGAAGAGGCTCCCGTTCATCAGGGGACACATCTGGGCGTGCATTCCGAGGCCGCAGTCGCGGTGCCAGGGATTGTCGGTCTTGCCGTCGGGGAGCATGCCGGATCGTTTGAAGAGGACGTGGATCACGTCGGTGTCGGTCGCTTCGAGAGCGAAATCGGAGAGGGCGACGATCCGCAGCAGGCGCGGATCGCGCAGCAGTGCGCGGATGCGCGGATGCGTGCCGCCGTTCAGGACGCGCGTCAGGAGCGTGCGCCCGTCTTCGTGCTGCCCCCACCAGGACATCGGATCGCCCTGCCGCGCCTCGGCCTGCAGGCTCTCCGCGGCCTCGAGGAGCTCCGTGATCTCGTTCTGCGGGATCACCTGGCGCACGAGGATGTAGCCGGTGGTGCGCAGGAAGTCGGCCATGACGGCGGGATCGTCGTCCGGCGCGAAGCTGCGGGCCGGGTCGATTTCGCGGCCGTCGCGTCCGACGAGGGGCGCCGCCGGATCGTAGGGCGGGAGGCCTTCGTAGAGGACGCGCAGCGCCGACTCCCAGCGGAAGAAATCGCCGGGGTCGCCGGAGACGACCTTGCCCTTCCCGAAGAGCAGGATGCCGAAGGGCGTCTCCATCGCGTCGTGCAGCCCCTGCCAGAGCGCCTCGTCGAGCTCGACGACGGTCTTCGCCGCCGAATCGCCGGGTAGGAGGGAGAGGCCGCCCGGTTCCGGGGCGTAGGTGAAGGCGCGGCCATCGGTGAGCCGCAGGCCGAGCGGCGGGAGGCCTGCGGTGACCCGGGCGGCGAGGGGAGCGAGGTCGCCCGCGAGCCGTGCCGGGAGGGCCTTCTGGTGAAAGGGTTCGAAGCGCTCTCGAGCTTGCATGGCGCCCTCCTTCCGATACGCGGGTGCGGGTGGACCGGTCACGTCACTCTGGCATGAGTCGATCCTCGAGCCAAGAGCGCGTGTCGATCCAGAGCGGCTCGCGCGTCCAAGGGGCGGGAGCGGGGGCCGGCACCGAGCAGACGAAGGGGCGCTGCCCGATCAGTCTTCGTCGCGCAGGTAGGTGTAGTCCGCGAGGCCCTGCTCGTAGCGGCGGCGCAGGCGGGCCGACTCCTCGAGGCTGATGCGGCCCTCGCTCATGGCCTTCTCGATCGTCTTGCGCACGCGCTCCGAGAGGGTCCCGCGGTCGTACTGGACGTAGGCGAGCACCTCGGAGACCGCGTCGCCCTCGACGAGATGCTTGACCGCATAACCGCGCTCGCCGTCGAGGCGGACGTGGACGGCGTCGGTATCGCCGAAGAGGTTGTGGAGGTCGCCCAGGATCTCCTGATAGGCGCCGACCAGGAAGACGCCGAGCAGATACGAGCTCCCGTTCCAGGGATGCAGGCGGAGCGTCGGGGCTTCGCTGTCCTCGGCGGTGATGAAATGATCGAGCCGCCCGTCGGAGTCGCAGGTCAAGTCGACGATCACGCCGCGCCGGGTCGGCTCCTCGCCGAGCCGATGGATGGGCATGATCGGGAAGACCTGGTTCACCGCCCAGGCATCGGGCATCGACTGGAAGACGGAGAAGTTCCCGAAGTAGGTGTCCGTCAGGAGCTTGCGCAGATCCTCGAACTCCTCCGGCGTCTCGCCCATCTGCTCGAGGATGCCGCCGATCCGCACGCAGCCCATGTGGAAGAGCTGCTCGCTCTTCGCGCGGCCGCGCAGGTCGAGGTAGCCGAGCGAGAAGAGCGAGGCAGCCTCGTCGCGGCCATGCGTCAGATCATGATACGACTCGGAGAGGTTGTCGGGCGCGATCGTCTCGACGGTCTCTTCGAGGGCGTGGAGGACGGCATGATCGTCGTCGTCGCAGGGCTCGAGCTTCAGCGGCGAGGGATCGCGGTTCACCCCGATCACGTCGAAGATCAGCATCGAATGATGGGCGACCATCGCGCGGCCGGATTCCGTGATGATGTCCGGCGGCGGGATCTCGGCTTCCTCGCAGGCCTGCTGCGCGGCGTAGACGACGTCGTTCGCGTATTCCTGCGTCGTGTAGTTCATCGACGAGGGGTCGTCGGTCCCGGCGCCGACGTAGTCGACCCCGAGGCCGCCGCCGACGTCGAGCAGATGGATCTTGTCGGCGCCGAGGCGATGCAGGCCGACGTAGATGCGCATCGCCTCGCGGAGCGCGTCTTTATGGGCGCGGATCGTCGTGATCTGCGAGCCGATGTGGAAATGGAGCAGCTCGATGCAGTCGAGCATGTCCTCGCGCCGCAGGCGATCCACGGCCCGGACCAGCTCGTCGGCCGATAGCCCGAACTTCGAATGGTCACCCGACGACTCGACCCAGCGCCCGGCGCCGACGGTCGAGAGGCGCGACCGCAGCCCGATATGCGGCCGGATGCCGAGGTCGGCGGCGCATTTGATGACGATCTCGAGCTCGTTGAAGCGGTCG
>CAZFKD010000331.1:0-5446 GCA_964519695.1 uncultured Spirochaetaceae bacterium | reverse complement strand
CCCGTGATCTTCTTCCAGGGGCTCGAGGATCGGGTCGTTCCGCCGAACCAGGCCGAGGCGATGGTCGCTGCGCTGGCGAGCCGCGGCATTCCGCACGCCTACGTCCCGTTCGAGGGTGAGGGGCATGGCTTCCGACGGGCGGAAAACATCCGAACCGCCCTCGACGGCGAGCTCCATTTCTACGCGCGGATCTTCGGCTTCGAAGCGCCGCGGCCGGCGGCGGTCCAGATCGTCTCGCTCCTGCTCTGCCTCTTCGTCGGCCTCGTCGGCTGCGTTCCGCTGCGCGGCGGCTGGGACAGTGAGGCGATCGTCCGCACGACGCCGGCGATCGTGGCGATCGAGGGGCAGCGCCTCGGCGACATGGTGCCGTTCCCGGCGCTCGCGCTCGCTCCCGAGGCGGGGGCGGCGGCTCGGATCGAGCTCGTCGCGTGCCGGTTCGCGCCGGGGGCGGTCGTGCGGGTCGGCACGGCAGGGCCGGGTTGGGCGGCCGATCTCGGCGAACTCGCCATCGGCGCCCTCGCGAATCCGGCTGCGGACTTCGATCTCACGCTCGCGCTCGTGGAGCCGGAAGCCGACCCGCCCGCTCGCCCCGAGATCGAGATCTTCGCGTACGCGGGACTCGAGGCCGACGCGCCAGTCGGTCTCGGCGATACGCTCGTCGAATGCGACGTCGCGCACGCGTCGCCCGGTGCACGCGCGCGCGGCGTGATCGACCGCGCGCAGATCCGGATGCGGCGCAGCGGTCGGGACGAGGCCCTGCGTCTGCGGCGGGCCGACGATGCGGCCTGGACGGGCGCACTGCTCCACGAGCTCGCCCATGCGCTCGGCTTTTCCGGCCACGTCGCGACGGGCGATTCGCTGCTGGTCCGGGACCAGTCGATCCTGCGCGAGATCGGCCGCTCCGTGCTGCGCGGACAGCCGATCGAGACGCCGACCCTGGCCGCGCTGTATCGACTCGAGCCCGGCCGATCCCTGGGCGACCGCCCGCTCTCGCCGCTCGCTGCGAAGTGGGTCGAGGCGGTGCTCGAGCTCGATCGGCGGCGCGAGGCAGCCGGACTTCGTCGCATCGGCCTCGTCGCTTCGGTCGGCGATCGAGAGGCCCGGTTGACCTTTCGTTATGCGGACGGCAGCGCGCTCGCGCTGCGATTTCCGGGCTGGGCCGAGGCGATCCGGCGCCGCGATGCCCTGATCGCGATCCCCGATCGGACGACGTTCGAGGCGATCGATTCCCGGCCTGCTCAGCCCCGGAGCGAGGATTCGAGGCTACGGGCCCGGGCGATCAGCGTCGTCGCCGTTTCGCTCTCGCCGAGCGCGCGGAGCACCATGCCGTAGCGGAACATCGTGATCGGATCGTCGGGAGCCTGGCGGTAGGCGAATTCGAGATGCTCGCGCGCGAGGTCGGTGTCCGGCTTCGGCTGCTTGTAGAGCGCCCAGCCGAGGGCGGAGCGATAGGCGGGCTCTTCGGGCCAGAGGTCGACGGCCGGCTGGAGGTATTCGAGCGCGCCCTGAAAGTTGCCCATCTTGACCAGGATCTCGCCCTTGCGGAAGGACGTCTCGGCCTGGGCGAGCCGGGCGGTGTCGATCTCGGGCTCGTTCGACGCGCCGCGATCGTAGGCGGCCTTCTTGTCGGGGTCGGTGAGGGTCTCGAAGGCCTCCGAGACGCGGCCGAAGACCCGGGCGGCCTTCTCTTCGAGATCAGCGAGTCCCTTTCTCGCCAGTGAGTCCGGGTGGTAGCGCTTGGCTGCGTTGAAATAGGCCTTCTTGATCGCGGCGCCCTCAGCGCTCGCTTCGAGACCGAGCACGGCATAATGGTCGAGCTTGCCGAGCGCAGCGGCGAGCCGTTCGATGTCGTCCCGGAGCGCGGCCATCTCCGCATCGAGCGGTGCGCTGGAGCGGGCTTCGGTCGCGCGGCGCCCGGCGGCCACCGTCGCCCCGGTTCCCGCGCGTTCGCTCGTCACCTCGACTTCGAATTCCAGCTCGGCCGCTCCGGCGATCGCGCTGACGCCGCTGTTCCGGGCCGTCCCGAGGCGGAGGATGCCCGCATGCCAGAGCGTCCACAGCGTCGATGCGGCGAGGACGTCGCCGGCGGTCTCGCCGAGGATCTGGCCGAGCGGCCGCGTGCCGTCGAGCCGTTGCACGACCGCTGCTGCCGTCGGTCCGGCCTCGCCGAGCTTCAGGGCGACCCGGCGCATTCGCGGCGCGATGTCGGCGGAAGTCTGCGAGATCGCGAGCAGGGCGGCGAACAGGCGCTCGCTGCCCCAGCGGCGCGGCAGCTCGGTCTGGATGAGGGTCAGGACGTCGAGGGGCTTCGCGTTCGAGGCCGGCGCGTTTGCGGCTCCCCATTGATAGGCGCCGGACTGCCATTCGAAGGTCTCGGCGATCTGCTGCTTCGCGGCTGCGCGGATCGCCTGGTAGAGCGTCGTCGGGTCGACGAGCTTCAGGGCGAGCGCGGCCGAGGCCTGGCTGCATTCGCGCTCCTTCGCGAACTGCTCGAGCTTGCGCCGGTCGGCGACGCCGAGCCGGCCACTGGTCTCGAGCACGCGAGCGATGGGGTCGGTCGTCGCGCTCGATTCGACCGCCGCCGGTGCGCCGTCGACGAGCTGGATCCAGAGCTCGGACTTCCCGTATGCGATCCGCAGGCGCCCCGAGCGCTTCGCTGCCCAGGCCTCGGCGAGCAGCTGCGCGACGTTCGTCTTGTCGAGCAGACCCTCGTCCGGGGCGTGGCGTGATCTCGCTTGGGACATCGGTTCGTCTCTCGGGCGGAACGCGGGCTTCGCGGTCCGCGTCGGCCGGGGGATCAGATCGGGTGGCGCTGTGCGTCGGCGATCTGGAAGGCCGTCGCGATCGCCTCCGAAAGGTCCTTGCGCAGGATCAGGTGGGACGATTCGAGGCTCGCGATCGCCGCCTCGGAGCCGGCGGAGATTCCAGTCAACAGCCCCTGAGCGTTCCACGACTCGATCGTCTCGAGCACCTGCTCGAGGGCGGCGGCGCCGAAGCCTTCGTCGAGGGGC
This sequence comes from uncultured Spirochaetaceae bacterium, assembly GCA_964519695.1. Taxonomy (GTDB): domain Bacteria; phylum Myxococcota_A; class UBA9160; order UBA9160; family UBA4427; genus UBA4427. The sequence goes on along the minus strand of CAZFKD010000331.1, from coordinate 2,435 downwards.
AGCTCGCGCAGATCGATGACGACGCTGCGGATCTCGCCGATGCCCGGATCCCGTCCGAGCATGTCGACGGTGCCGAGCGCCTCTTCGAGGGTCGTGAAGGGCAGGACCATCACAGGGCCCCAGATGTGCACGACGGGCTGGCTGCGGTCGAAGCGACCGTCGCCGCCGATCGCCGTTCCGGGCGCCGGGCGCTCGCGCCGCTCGATCGGGGGTCGCAGCGCGACCTTCCGGAAGGCCTCGAAGGAAGTCTGGGAGAGCAGCCATTCGAGCTCGGGATCGCGAACTCGCGGCTCGCCGCTCGTCTCATGGACCTCGAAGCGGCAGCGCGGGGCGCCCATCGCGCTGCACTCGAGCTCCTGCGCGACGAGCGAGCGGTCGAGGGCGCCCGAGAGCCAGCCCGTCGTATAACCCGCGCTGAGTGCGCAGGAGGGCGACTCGGGGGCGTCGAGACGGGACAGGCGCGCCGTCGCTTCGTGGCGCTCGGGCCAGTGGCCGACGAGGGCGATCGCGCCGCTGCGCCGTTTCTGGATGCCGGCATCCCAGCGCATCAGGAGCGACGTCGTGTCGGCCGCGGCGATCGGATCGGATGCGCCGCTCTCACCGTACCGGCGACAGGTCCGCGCCGCGTCCCGCAGGCCGTGCAGCATCCCGATCTGGAAGAGCGCGAGCTGCGCCCGTCGCGGACCGAGCTCGTCTGCGAGCTCGACCAGCAGCGACGCGAGAAAACGACCGTCGACGAAGAGCTTCGGGTCGTTCATCAGGACCGTATCCGGTCCGAAGCCGAGCGAAGTCAGCATCGCGAGCGGATCGCCCGGGGCGTCGTCGAGGGGGGGCTTCGAGGGGGGTCGCACGGGGGTCTTCGCTCTTCCTAGCCTTCGATGAATGCATAGATGTCGAATTTCTGGCCCTTCGAAATGAAGGACTCGCCCTCCTGCTCGAGCAGGCGCAGGAAGGCATCGACGACGACGGGATCGAACTGGGTCCCGGAGAACTTGTGGAGCTCGGCGGTGACGACTTCGAGCGAGAGCGCCTTGCGGTAGGGACGGTCGGAGGTCATCGCCTCCACCGTGTCGGCGACGACGATGACACGCGAGGGCAGCGGGATCTGGTCTCCGGCGAGCCGATCGGGATAGCCGCGCGCACAGCCGTCGTACCATTCGTGATGATGCCGCACGCACGGCACGACGCTGCGCAGGAACTCGACGGGCTCGAGGATTTTCGCGCCGATCTCGGGATGGCGCATGATCTCGGCGTACTCGGCGTCGTTCAGGCGGTCGGGCTTCGTGATGATCGCGTCGGGGACGCCGATCTTGCCGACGTCGTGGAGCAGGCCGGCGAAGTAGATCCGCTCGATCATGTCCTTGCGCAGCGACATCTGGCGCGCGATCCGCGAGGAGTAGACAGCGACGCGCTCGGAATGGCCCCGGGTATAGGCGTCCTTCGCGTCGATCGCCTCGGCGAGGGCGCGAATGGTCTGGATGTAGGCGGTGCGCAGCTCCTGGTTCTTGCCGTCGAGCTGTTTGGTGCGCTCGCGGACCTTCTCCTCCAGGTTGCGGTTCATGTCCTGGAGCTTGAAGTTCTGCTCGCGGGCGACCTGGTTGAGGCGCTTGATCTCGGCCTTCAGGTCGTAGTGGTCGAAGGCCTGCCGCAGCGTCGCCTTCAGCTCGTCGTCGTTCCAGGGCTTCGTGATCAGGCGATAGATCTCGCCCTTGTTGATCGCCTCGACGGCGACCGTCATGTCGGTATAGCCGGTGAGCATCATGCGGACGATGTCCCCATGGCGCTCGCGGACCGAAGAGAGGAAATCGACCCCGTTCATCCGGGGCATGCGCTGGTCGGAGATGACGACCTGCGGCTCGTAGCGATCGATCAGCTCGAAGGCGTCGGCGGGGGTCGACGCAATCAAGACCTGGATGGGCTCGTGGCGGAGCAGCCGCTGGAGCGCCTTCATGATGTTGATTTCGTCGTCGACGAAAAGGACTGTGTGGTCCTGCACCGCGACTCCCTGACGCTCACGTCGTTCACGGGGACCGTTCACCCGGCCCGCCCGCTCCGGACGCACCCCGTCCGTGGCCGCATCTATCGGTCGACGATCGGGCTCGCGTGAGCCGCGCCTTCATCGAAGCGCCATGCATTTCGCGTCGCCTTGCGCAGCCCTCGAACCCATGCGCATCCGGTCGGCATGCCCAACGCACGGTCACCGCAGCGACCGCGGCAACCGACCGCAACGCGCATTCCACGCGCAAGACCGAACGCGCCCGGCATCGGCCCCGAAGAAACACCACAGCCACCCCCCAAACGAAAGACGGGACGCCGAGCTGATTCCTGCTAAAGCGTTCGAAGTGCCCGGGGCGAGCGGTGCGGGGTGAGATGTAAAGGTCGCACGCGCAGCACGGCGATGGACGCGCCGGCGATCCTCGACGCGTGCGTCCGAG
>CAZFKD010000330.1:2452-5459 GCA_964519695.1 uncultured Spirochaetaceae bacterium | reverse complement strand
GAGGCACGCCGATCGGCACGACTTCCCGATCCGAAACGCCGGTCCGCGACGACGACATGCGGCGTGCATGGGATCCGTCGTGCCCTTCGGATCCGGGCGAACGACCGTGCCCGATCCGGCCCGGGCGCGCGGCCCGAAGCGAGGCCCGAAGACACGGCTCGCCCCGCCGCTATTCGGCGACGGAGACCGCTGCGACCGGAGCTTCCGGCCGCTCGTCCGGAATCCCGAATGCGCTTGCATCGCGGTCGAGCAGCCAGGCCTTGAAGAGCTCGAATCCGAGGGTCAGGACCACCGCGCCGAGAAAGAGCCCGATGATGCCCATCGTCAACATGCCGCCGAGCGCCCCCATGAAGATCACGAGCATTGGCACCCGCACGCCGCGTCCGAACAAGATCGGCTTGAGCACGTTGTCGACCAGCCCCACCAGCAGACACCAGACCAGCAGCGTGATCGCCGCCGCCGGCTCGAGGGTCGCGAAGCCGATCGCGACCGGGATCGCCATCGCGAGGGCGACGGGCAGCTGGACGACCGCGACCACCAGCACGAGCAGCGCCCAGAGCCCCGCCCCCGGAATCCCGGCGAAGACGAAGGCGATGCCGGCGAGGAACGATTGCAGCGCGGCGACGCCGAGGATTCCCTGGACGACGCTGCGCACGGTCGCAACCGCCAGCGCCGCGAGCTCGGGACCTCGCACGGGCCCCGCCATGCGATCGGCGAAGCGATCGATCGCCTCGCGCCGGAGTTCGCTGCGGACGAGCATCGCGCCGGCGATCACGATCGATCCGATCAGCTGGAGGATCCCCGCGCCGACACTGCCCGCGGTCTTCAGCAGCCACCCCGAGACGGTCTGCAGCTGCGGGCGCAGTCGGCCGAGCGTTTCGACGATGTTCTCGCTGGCGCGCAGCCAGCCCTCGTAGAGGTACGTCCCGACGATGGGAATCTCGCGGACCTCGGGACCCGGCGGCGGCAGCGCCAGCGGCCGGCCCTTCAGCTCGTGGGCGACGTGCTGGGCCGCCGAGACGAGCGATTCCGAGAGCAGGACCGCTGGCCCGAAGACGAGGGCGAGCGCCAGTCCGACGCAGAGCGTCGCGGCCAGGACCCGACGGCCGCCGAGCCGCCGACAGAGCGACTCGAACGCGTCGTCCATCGCGATGGCGATGATCAGCGCCCAGGCCACGATCCCGAGAAAGGGCGCGACGATGAGCAGACACCAGCCCACCATCAAGATGATCGCGCCGAGGCGGATCGCGATCTCGACGGCGCTCCGGATCAGCAGCGGCGAAACCGCCGTCGGCGCGGGCTGCGGCTCGCTCGCTCCCATCGATCCTCCTCGGCGCATCGCACCGGTCCGTCGACCGTTGCCGGTCAGCGCGCGGCCGCCAGCCTAGCAGCCCGTCGCCGGTGCCCCGCGGTCGCTGCCGGTCCCGCGCGTTCGTCCGGCCCGGGACCGTCGCGGACCTGGACGTACGGGCACCGCTCGACGTCGTCTCCCGCTAACCGCCCGCCGAACGGGGCCCGCTCTGCGATCGGCCGATCCGCTCCGCCACGACACGCGAAGCAGCGGCCCGCCGTGCGGCAGCGCGGCGGCAACCCCGGCCCCGCATTGCCCTGCGGGTCCCGCGCCGCGCCCTCGCCCACGACGAATGCCCGAGTTCCCACCCCATCGACTGGTCACCCCGGGCACGACGCGGCTAGACTGGGTGCGCCCGTGCATCCCTTTCCGCCCCTTCTCCGAGGAGTGCCGCCATGAGCGAGCTCGGCTATCAGCCCTTCGACTGCGACAACCACTACTACGAGGCGCTCGACGCCTTCACGCGCCACGTCCCGAAGGCGATGCAGCCGCGCTGCGTGCAGTGGGCCGAGATCAACGGCCGCAAGCACCACATCGTGGGCGGCAAGCTGACCCACGCCGTCAAGAATCCGACCTGGGACCCGATCGCCCTGCCCGGCGCCATCTCGGACTTCCTGCGCGGCAACCCGAACAAGACCAACATGGCGAAGGCCCTGCAGGCCCGCGAGCCGCTGCCGACCTACTACATGAACAACGCTGCTCGCGTCGAGAAGATGGCCGAGCAGGGCATCGAGGCGATGTGGCTGTTCCCGACCCTCGGCGTGCTCTACGAGGAGCTGCTCAAGCACGACACCGAGGCGGTGATGACGCAGTTCCGGGCCTTCAACCGCTGGGTCGACGAGGACTGGGGCTGCAACTACCAGAACAAGATCTTCGCCGCTCCGTACATCACCCTCTGCGACACGAAGTTCGCCTGCGAGGAGCTCGAATGGGCGATCGCGGAGGGCGCGCGCGTCGTCTGCATGCGCCCGGCCGCGATCCATACGGCCGACGGCGTCTTCTCGCCCGCGCACCCGCGCTTCGATCCCTTCTGGGCGCGCGCGAACGAGGCGGGCATCACGGTCGTGATCCATGCCGGCGATTCCGGCTACACGACCCACGGCTACGTCCGCGACGGCTTCACCGCCGACGCCGCCCAGGCGACCCTCTCGCCCAACATCAAGCACTTCAACATCGAACGGGCCGCCTACGACTTCCTGATCACGGTCACCTACGAGAAGCTCTTCGAGCGCTTCCCGAACCTGCGGATCGCCTCGATCGAGAACGGCGCCGAGTTCCTCGAGGATCTCTACCGCAAGCTGCGCCAGTCGCGCGATCGCCTCGCGGTCGCGAACTACTACAAGGAAGATCCGACCCTGATGTTCCGCGAGCACGTCTGGATCAACCCCTTCTGGGAGGACGACGTCCACGAGGTCGAGCGGTTGATGGGCGCCGACCGCGTGATCTTCGGATCCGACTGGCCGCACATCGAGGGCATGCCGCAGCCGCTCGACTACGTGAAGGAGCTGGAGCGGTTCGACGACGCCAAGAAGCAGAAGATCCTGCGCGACAACACGCGCTCGCTGAACCAGCTCCGCCCGGCATGACGGGAGCGAAGACCGATTCCGCCGCGGGCCAGGCTCGGCCCGCGGCGCTCGCCGATCTGCGAGTCCTCGA
>CAZFKD010000330.1:0-2442 GCA_964519695.1 uncultured Spirochaetaceae bacterium | reverse complement strand
CGGGTCGCATCCTGGCGGACCTCGGGGCCGAGGTCATCAAGGTCGAGCCGCCGGGCGGCTGTGAGGCGCGCTTCGCACCGCCGTTCGCTGGCGCGCCTTCGGCGCGCGGCGCGCAGAGACCGGCTCCGGGGCAAGGCGATCCGGAGTCGTCGCTCTTCTGGCGGGCCTGGGGGCAGGGCAAGAAGAGCGTCGTCCTCGACCTCGATGCCGCGGCGGACCGCGAGCGCTTCCTCGCCCTCGTCGACACGGCCGACATCCTGATCGAGTCGTTCACGCCCGGCGTGATGGACGCGAAGGGTCTGGGCCAGTCGGCGCTGCGCGCGCGCAATCCGATGCTGCTCTACGTATCGGTGTCCCCGTTCGGCCAGACGGGCCCGTTCGCGAAGACGCCGGCGACGGATCTCACGCTCGCGGCCGCCGGCGGCCTGCTCAACATGACCGGCGAGGGCGATCGGCCGCCGGTGCCCGTCGGCCTGCCGGAGACGGCCCATCTCGGTGCGACCCAGGCGGCGGCCGATGTGCTGATGGCGCTCTACGCGCGCAATCGCGATGGCCGCGGCCAACATCTCGACGCGTCGGTCCAGGCGGCCGTGCTCTGGAGCCTGATGTACGTGACGGGCTTCGCGGCGCTCGGCCAGGACCCGCCGCAGACCGGCGACGACCGCGCGAAGCGCAAGGGCACGATGGAGATCATCCCCGGGCTCTACCTGCCCTCGGTCGAGCCGTGCAAGGACGGCTTCATCGCGATGGTGCTCGTGCTCGCGGCACAGGGCGCCTTCAGCTTCAATGCCGCGATGACCTGGCTCGGCCAGCAGGGCGGCCTCGACGCCGATCTGATGAAGATCGACTGGAATACCTGGATCCAGCAGATCCAGGCGGGGACGCTCTCCGTCGAAGACGGCAACCGCGCCGTGTCCCAGCTGCTCGCGAAGTTCCGAACGATGACGAAGGCGGAGATCCAGGCCGAGGCCGTCAAGCAGAAATGGCTCTTCGCGCCGATCTACCTCGCGCCCGACCTGCTCGCCGATCCGCAGCTGATCGCGCGCGATTTCTGGGTCGAGATGGCGGGCCGGAAGGTGCCCGGGCCCTTCGCGAAGCTCTCGGCGACCCCGATCCGCTACGCGCGTCCCGCGCCGAAGCTCGGCCAGGACCAGTCGCTCGTCGATTCCCTGGGCCGCCGCCCCGCCCTGGCCGCGCGCCCGCTCGAACGGGGCCAGTCGGCCCACGCGCCGATCGCGCCGCGGCGCGAGATCTTCGAGGGCCTCAAGGTCGCGGACTTCTCCTGGATCGCGGCCGGCCCGCTGATCAGCAAGGACCTGGCGAACCTCGGGGCCACGGTCCTGCGCGTCGAGAGCGAGAAGCGCGTCGATACGCTGCGCTTCCTGCCCCCCTGGCTCGGCCAGCCGGGCACGACGACGGGCCACACCGCCGCCAACATGAACCAGTCGAAGCTCGGCGTCGCGATCGACTTCACGAACCCAAAGGGGCTCGAGGTCGCCCATCGCATGGCCGCCTGGGCCGACGTCGTCGTCGAGAACTTCACGCCCGGTACCGCCGAGCGCCTCGGCCTCGGCTGGGACACGCTCGGCAAGATCAATCCCTCGCTCGTCATGCTCTACACCTGCATGCGTGGTCAGACCGGCCCCGAGCGCAAGCACACGGGCTTCGGCATCCACGGCGCGGCGCTCGGCGGCTTCATCGGCGTGACCGGCTGGAAGGACCGCAAGCCCAACATGCCCTGGGGCGCGTATACGGACTTCATCTCCCCGCGTTATGCGCTCTCCGCCCTCTGCGCCGCGCTCCACCACCGCGACAAGACCGGCGAGGGTCAGGTCATCGACGTCTCGCAGATCGAGGCCTCGATCCACTACCTCACCCCGACGATCCTCGATCATCAGGTCACGGGTCGGGTCCTCGACCGCGCGGGCCACGACTCCGAGTGGGGCTGCCCGCACGGCGTCTGGCGCACGCGCGAGCACGAGCGCTTCGTCGCGCTCGAGACGCGCACGACGGCACAGTGGCGCGCGCTCTGCTCGGTCGTCCCCGGGCTCGCCGCGCTCGCAGCGAAGACCGGCGACGAGCTCGACGCGATCGAACAGCGCATCGCCCGACGCGCCGAGCTCGACGCGATCCTCGAGCAGTGGTGCGAGGCGCAGGCCTGCTTCGACGCGGCGGAGGCGCTTCGGCGCGCGGGCGTGCCGGCCTACGTCCCGCTGCGCGCGACCGATTTCCACGCCGATCCGCAGCTCGCCGCCCGCAAGTTCTTCATCGAGCTGCCCCACAAGGGCTTCGGCAAGAGCTGGTTCGACGGCCCGGTCACGACCTTCTCGGACCTGCCCGCGCGGCCGCGCCACGCCGGCCCGCTGATCGGGGAGCACACCTTCGAGGTCCTGCGCGACATCCTCGGCTACGGCGAGGACGAGATCGCCGACATGGCCGCGG
>CAZFKD010000329.1:0-5459 GCA_964519695.1 uncultured Spirochaetaceae bacterium | reverse complement strand
CTGGGCGATCCGCCTCGGGCTCTTCCTCTTCCGGCGCATCCGCGAGGACGGCCGCGATCCGCGCTTCGACGCGATCAAGCCCGACTTCGCGCGCTTCCTGATGGCATTCGTGCTGCAAGGGCTCTGGGTCTCGCTGACGGCCGCGGCCGCTCTCGCCGCGCTCAGCTCGAAGCAGACCCGGCCGCTCGCCGCGAGCGACGCGGTCGCACTCGCCGTCTTCGGCGTCGGCTTCGGCCTCGAGGTCGTCGCCGATCGGCAGAAGCGCGCCTTCCGCAAGAATCCGGCGAACCACGGCCGCTTCATCGCGACGGGGCTCTGGGCCCGCTCGCGCCATCCGAACTATCTCGGGGAGATCCTGCTCTGGACCGGCATCGCGGGGCTCGCCTGGCCGGTCCTCGCCGGGGCACAGCTCTTCACCCTCGTCTCGCCGCTCTTCGTCTTCGTCCTGCTGACGCGCATCAGCGGGATTCCCCTGCTCGAGGCCCGCGGCCAGCAGCGCTGGGGCGACGACCCGGCCTATCGCGCCTATCTCGCCCGCACGCCGCGGCTCGGCCTGCGGCTGCGTCCCCGCGACGGCACGCCTGCGCCCGACCCGAGCGGGATGCCCCGCTAGCCGACCGCCTCATCCGGGACGGGGCGGCGACCTTCCCGCGCCGGAGCTGCCGCGTCCCCATGGCGGCGCGAGTCGGGCCCGGCGACTACCCTGCCGCCGCGTCGGCCGGAAACGGGCCGTCCGCCCCTTCAACCCGCGCCCGGGAACCCGCCGATGGAAATGAAGCGCTTCGTCATCATGGGTGCGGGAGAGGTCGGGCGCTACCTTGCGCGCAGCCTCTCGGCCTCCGGCCATGCCGTGACGATGATCGACAGCGATCCGGCCAAGCAGCGCATGATCGAAGAGCGCCTCGACGTCGCCTTCGTGCTCGGCAACGGGACCCACGTCCCGACGCTCGAGGCCGCCGGCATCGCAGAGTGCGATCTGTTCGTCGCCTCGAGCTCCTCCGACGAGGCGAACCTCGCGGCGTCGCTGCTCGCCAAGACGCTCGGCGCGCCGCATACCGTCGTGCGCGTCGCGACCGCCGAGGACGTCACCCGCTATGGCCGGATCTACGAGCGGACCTTCCGCGCGGATCTGCTGCTCTCGACGCAGCTGCTGACGACGACGCGCGTCCGCAACCTCGTGCTCGGCTACAACACGCTCGAGATCGAGTATCTCGCGGGCGGTGCGCTGCAGATCCGGCGCACGGCGGTCGAGGCCGATTCGCAGCTCGCCGAGCGCAGCCTCGCCGAAGCCGATCTGCCGAAGGACTGTCTCGTGCTCGCCTTCATCGCGAACGGCCGCGTGATCGTGCCGACGGGCGCGGATCGGCCCTCGGTCGGAGACGACGTGCTGGTGATCGGGACGCCGAAGGCGATCGACGAGGTCGAGCGGCGGGCGAGCCGCCATTCGCGCCAGCTCGGGCTGGTCGTCGTCGCGGGCGGCGGTGCGACCGGCCATGCCGTCGTCTCGAACCTCGCCGGTCGCGTCAAGCAGCTGAAGCTGATCGAGCTCGATCGCTCGCGGGCGGAGGCGCTGGCGGTCGAGTTCCCCGAATACGACATCGTCCACGGCGACGCGACCGACCTCTCGGTATTGGCCTCGGAGGGTGTCGCCCATGCCCACGCCTTCATCGCGCTGACGGGCCACGACGAGGCGAACCTGATGGCCTGCCTGCTCGCGCAGGAGCTCGGCGCGCGCCAGCTGACCGCGCGCGTCCAGAAGAGCGAGACCTCGAATCTCTGGAAGAAGCTCTCGTTGCTCGACGTCGTCTCTCCGCGCACGATCGCCGCCGAGCGCATCCGCGCCTACATCGATGGCAACTACGAAGCCCACATCGTGTCCTTCGAGCACGGCGCGGCGGCGTTCCTGCAGCGCCGTGTCCATCCCCAGAGTCCGGCCGCCGGCGAGCGACTCGCCGACATCGAGGTCCCGCGCGGCCTGATCGTCGCGGCGGTCCTGCGCGGCGGGCGGGCGGTGATCCCGCGCGGCGATCATCGCCTCGAGTCCGGCGACGACGTCATCCTCTTCGTGCAGCGCGACGAGCTGGACATGGTCCACCTGCTCTTCCCCGGCTCCGATCAGGGCTGAGGATCCGCCGCCGTGAACGTCCGCCGCGTGCTCTCGATCCTGGGTCTCGTGCTCTACGTCCTCGCGGCGGCGCAGCTCGTCCCGCTCGTCTTCTGTCTCTCACCCTTCGATGGGCGGACCGCGATCGGATTCCTGGTGGGCTCGGGCATCAGCGCGGCGCTCGCCCTCGCCTTTCGCAGCCGCGCCGCAGGCACGGGCGAGCTCTATCGCCGCGACGGCGTCCTGATCGTCGTCGGGACCTGGCTGCTCGCGTCGCTGATCGGCGCGATCCCGTATCTCGCGAGCGGCGCGATCCCCTCGCCCGTCGACGCGCTCTTCGAGTCCGTCTCGGGCTTCACCACGACCGGCGCGACGATCCTGCGCGAAATCGAGGCGCTGCCGCGACCGATCCTCTTCTGGCGCAGTTTCACGCAGTGGCTGGGCGGCGTCGGGCTCGTCGTCATCTTCGTCGCGCTGCTCTCGGAGCTCGGCCCCGGCGCGCGCATGTTGATCCAGCTCGAGGTTCCGGGCCCGAAGGCGGAGATCCTCCACGCCCGCGTCCAGCAGACGGCGAGCGCGCTGTTCCGCATCTACCTGGCGCTGACTCTCGCGCAGACGCTCGTCATGATCGTCCTCGGCGCCTCGCCTTTCGACGCGCTGGTTCACGCCTTCACGACGGTGGCGACCGGGGGCTTCTCGACCTACGACGCTTCGATCGGCCATTTCGACTGGCCGATCCAATTGGCCGTCACGTTCTTCATGCTCGTCGCCGGAGTGAATTTCTCGCTCCATTTCCTGCTGCTGCGCCGGCGCGACCTCCGCGTCCTCCGGGACGTGGAGCTGCGGGGCTATGCGGCGATCTTCGCGATCATGGTCTTCGTGGTGACGATCGACCTCGCCCGCGGCCCCGCGCTCGACGACGGATTCCCTCGCGTCTTCCTCGACGTCGTCTTCTCGATCGCCTCGATCCTCACGACGTCCGGCTTCATGGTCACCGATTTCGATCGCTGGCCCGAGCTCTCTCGCTGGCTGCTCGTCGCATTGATGTTTGTCGGCGGCTGCGCGGGATCGACGGCTGGGGGGCTGAAGATCATCCGGATCCTGGTCGGGTTCGCCGCGGTGATCCGGGAGGTCCGCTTGACGTTCAGCCCGAACGCGGTCGTCGCGGTACTGGTGGGTCGCAAGGCGATGCCCGAGGAGTCGATCCGCGCCGTCATGTCGCTGATCTTCCTCTGGCTCGCGGCCTGGATCGCCGGGACGGCCGTCCTCTCGCTGGGCGCAGTCGACCTCGTCACCGCATCGACGGCCGCGATCGCGATGATCTCGAACATCGGCCCGGGTCTCGGCGCCGTCGGCCCCACCGCGAACTACGCCTGGTTCTCGGACGGACAGAAAGTCGCCATGGTCCTGCTGATGTGGCTCGGCCGGCTCGAATTCTTCGCGATCCTGGCGCTCGCCGACCGGCGCTTCTGGCGGCACTGAGAGGCGACCCGCCACGCCCGTCGGCAGGCGCCACGGCCGATCGACATCCCTCGTTTTCGAGGTCGCAAAACGTGTCGTCCCCGGTTTATCATCGCGCGCCATGACGACAGCCCACGCCGACCTGCCTCCGTACGATCCCGAACGCGTCGTGAACGCGCCCTTCCCCGAACGCGTCCGGCTCGCCTGCCGGACCTGGGCGAACTCGAGCCCGAACCGCCCGAGCGTGATGGCGCTCTACTGGGCGAAGTACTTCTTCGTGCTGATCGGCGTCTGGGCCTTCTGGTGCAGCTTCAACGCCGGCTATCCGGGCTTCCTCGCGATCGGCGACTGGGCCTTCACGAACGAGGCGTTCAAGAAGGCGATGGTCTGGTCGATCTGCTGGGAGCTCTTCGGCTTCGGCTGCGGCTGGGGCCCGATGAACGCGCGCTTCGAGAAATGGTTCGGCGGCTACCGCCATTTCGCGCGCGTCGGAACGATCAAGCTGCCGCTCTTCCGCGGCGTCCCGCTGATCGGCGGCGATACGCGCAACCTGATCGACGTCGGCCTGTACCTGCTGAATCAGGTCCTGCTGCTGCGCGTGCTCGTCGCGCCGGAGGTGACGGCCGAGCTGCTGCTGCCGTGCTTCGTGCTGGTCGCGCTCAACGGCGTGCTCGACAAGACGCTCTTCCTGGTCGCGCGCTACGAGCACTACTGGATCGTCATGGGCGCGATGACCTTCGCCATGGCGAACGATCTCTGGATCTCGGGCGCGAAGATCGTCTGGTCCTTCATCTGGATCTGGGCGGCCGTCTCGAAATGGAACAGCCATTTCCCGTCCGTGATCATGTTCATGATGAACAACGGCCCGTTCTTCCCGAAATTCCTGAAGAAGAGCCTCTTTGCGAGCTTCCCCGACGATCTGCGCCCCTCGCGCTTCGCGTCCTGGATGGCCGGCTTCGGCCACGTCTCGGAGTTCGCGATCCCCTTCATCCTCCTGCTCGCGGCGCAGACGGGCAACGAGTGGATCCTGCTCGGCGGCTGCATCCTCTTCACGGGCTTCCACGGCTTCATCGGCCTGAACAACCCGAACGGCATGCCCGTCGAGTGGAACATCCTGATGATCTACGGCGGCTGGTTCCTGTTCTGGTTCCATCCCGAGGCCTCGGTCTTCGACATGGCGCAGATGCCGCTGCTGCTCGGCGCGATGCTCTTCTCGCTCGTCGCCGTTCCGCTCTTCGGCAACCTCGTTCCCTCGCGCGTCTCGTTCCTGCCCTCGATGCGGTACTACGCGGGCAACTGGGCCTACAACGTCTGGCTGATCAAGAAGGGCCCGGCGGCGCACAAGCTCTCGAAGCTCAAGAAGACGAGCGGCACCGTCCTCGAGCAGCTGCAGCAGATGATCCCGGACCGCACGGCCTTCGAGTTCGCGAAGGTCATGCTGCTCGTCTCGCGCTTCATGCATTTCCAGGGGCGCCCGCTCTTCGAGGCCCTGCCGGTCGCCGTCTCGAACATCGACGACTACGACTGGTACGAAGGCGAGCTGATGGGCGGCACGATCCTCGGCTGGAACTTCGGCGATGGTCATCTCAACGGCGAGCAGCTGATGCGGGCGATCCAGCCGATCTGCGGCTTCGAGGAAGGCGAGCTGCGGATCATCTCCGTCGAATCCCAGCCGCTCTTCGGCCCGACGATGCACTGGCGGGTCTACGACGCCGTGAAGGGCCGGATCGCCGAGGGCAAGACGAAGATGGACGACTACCGGGACCATCAGCCCTGGCCGGTCGGCGAGGTCGCGCGGGCGCTGTCGAAGGGGTAGCAGGCCGCTGAATGACGTTTCCGAACGCCTTGCCCCGTGGTCCGGTCGAGCTGCGCGGGGTTCGTGGCTCGGACGCAC
>CAZFKD010000328.1:0-5498 GCA_964519695.1 uncultured Spirochaetaceae bacterium | reverse complement strand
AGCTCGTCCTCGGAGAGGATCGAGTCGGCGTACATGCCGCCGAGGGTGATCTCGGCGGTGCCGATCAGGCAGAGGTCGTGGCCGGCGATGGAATAGATCTGGCTCTCTTCACCGCGCGGGCTGAAGCCGAGCGCCTCGATCACGTCGGGCCGCGCGAGGTCCGGCGTCACGATCGGAACGAAGCCCTCGGGCAGGATCTGGTCGAGGGCGAAGCGCTGGAGCGCGAGCTCGAGCAGCGCCGCCTCACGCTTCAGGAAATAGAACTTCTGGCCCGCGACCGCAGCTGCCCGCTCGAAGTCGACGAGGTCGAGGGCGCTCGCGAGGGCGAGATGATCCTTCGGCTCGAAGTCGAAGACGCGCGGCTGGCCAGCGGTCTCGAGGACCGCGAAATCGGATTCGTCACCGCGGGGCGAATCGGGATGCAGGAAGTTCGGGAGCGCGCGCAGTGCCGTCTCGAACTCGGCCTCGGCGAGGCGTAGCGCCTCTTCCTGGGCGGCCACCTCGTCCTTCAGGCGCCGGCCTTCGGCGGTATGGGCCTCCCGGGCGGCCGGATCGAGCTTCTGCTTGCCCGATTTCTGGTGTTCGTTGCGCAGCCGGTTGCTCTCGTTGAGGGCCGTGCGCAGGGAATTGGTATGGCGATGGAGCGCGATCGTCGCGTCGACATCGGCAGGGCAACGACGAGCCAGGCAGCTCTCGACGATCTCGTCGCGGCGGTCTTCGAGAAGACGCGGATCCAGCATGGGCGTAGGGAAGCACACGCTGTTTTCGGTTGCCATGAACGACGAGGGAACCGACATCGGGCGAGTGGGATTCGCGCAGGTTCGATTCTTACGCATCCAATTCGATGCGACTGCAGCGGGCCGAGGGGTGACTCGCAGGGCTCGCGAACCTAGATTGCAGCCCGAGCCGAGTTGCGTTCGGATCGGGCGCGGCCGGAGACGGCGAGCTCGATCGAAGGCGGCTCGGCCGGGGCGAGAAAATCGGTGCGTCCGAATCGGCGCGACACCGGACACACGGAGAGAGAGGTCGGATGGAACGAATGGAGCGGAGCGATCGGGGACGGACTTGGATCCGGCGTGCCGGAACGGCCGTCGCATGGGGACTGTTCGCAGGCGGACTGGCCCTCGCGGGCTGTTCGAACGAGCAGGCGGAGGAGGCGGTCGTCGCGCCGGCTGCGGCCCCGCAAACGCCGGCCGCGGAAACCCCGGCGACCGATCCCGCGATCGTCGCGCTCGCCGAGAAGGCGAAATCGATGCTGCAGCCGCTGCCGGCGTCGATGCCGAATCCGGCGAGCGAGGCGACCCCGGCCAAGGTCGCTCTCGGCCGGATGCTCTACTACGAGACGCGCCTGTCGAAGAACCACGACATCTCCTGCAACTCCTGCCATCAGCTGGACAATTTCGGCGTCGACAACGAGCCGACCTCGCCGGGCCACAGGGGCGCCCGCGGCGACCGGAACTCGCCGACCGTCTACAACGCCGCGCTCCACATCGCGCAGTTCTGGGACGGCCGCGCCGCCGACGTCGAAGCGCAGGCGAAGGGGCCGATCCTGAACCCGGTCGAGATGGCTTCGCTCTCCGAGTCGGACGTCGAGGCTGTGCTCGATTCGATCCCGGGCTACGTCGAGGCCTTCGCCGCGGCCTTCCCCGGCGACGCCGATCCGGTGAGCTACGAGAACATGGCCCGCGCGATCGGTGCCTTCGAGCGGAACCTGACGACCCGCGATCGCCTCGACGCGTTCCTCGGCGGCGATCTCGAAGCGCTCGACGAGCGGGAGCGGCGCGGCCTCGACACCTTCTTCAACGTCGGCTGCAACTCCTGCCACAACGGCCCGGCCCTCGGCGGCCAGATGTACCGCAAGCTCGGCTTCGTCTTCGCCTACTACACCGACCCGGAAAAGCCGGGCGATCCCGGCCGCGAGAAGGTCACCGGCGATCCCGCCGATCGGCACGTCTTCAAGGTGCCGTCGCTGCGCAACGTCGCGAAGACCGGACCGTATTTCCACGACGGGTCGATCTCGTCCCTCGAAGAGGTCGTTCGCCTGATGGGCTACCACCAGGTCGGCCTGACGCTCGAACCCGCCCAGATCGAGGACCTCGTAGCGTTCCTCGGCGCGCTGACCGGCGAGGTCGACGCCGCCTACGTCGCGAAGCCGGCGCTGCCGGCGAGCGGACCGGCGACGCCGAAGCCCGACCCGAGCTGAAACGCCCGCCGAGCCCGAATCCGACCCGGGCCAAGACCCGAGACGAGCGGGGGCGACCGCGGCCCGGTCGACCCCGCTCAAGGCGGGCGCCGCTCCCGCCGACGAGTCGCCCATGGCGATTCGCGAAGCAGGTCGGGGAGATGGACGTGCGATCTGCAGCGGGCTGGACCCGCTCGTGGAGCGCCGGACCGCTCGCCGGCCGGCGCGCGCCGGCGTTGCGGGACGGGCTGGGCGCGTGGCGAGGCGCGTCGCGAGAGGCATGGCGAAAGGCGCTGCGAAAGGTCTCGCCGGCGCTCTCCGTCTCGCGATCCTCGTGCCGTCCGGATCGGCCGTGGGAGGCACTCCCGCCGATCGGGCAGCGCGCAGTCCGGCCTTCGTGGCCCGGATCGAAGGGCCGGACCACGCGTCCGTCGAGGATGCCGTCGCCGCCGGCACGGTCGGCGATTTCCCGGACGGCGATCCGATCTCGCCTGGCATCGACTCGTTCTCATCCGAGAAGCGCTTCGAGGCGAGGTTCGATCGCGTATTCGAGGCGCCGACGCCATGAGCGGATTCGGTCTGCGCATCCGCTTCCTCGCGACGCTCCTGCTCCTGATCGTGGGATTGCAGGCGGCGACGAGCCTCGTCGTCCTCGAGCGCACCCGCCACGAGGCCGAGTCCCACGCGCAGGCCCAGCTCGCGGCCGGCGGGCGCGTCTTCGAGCGGCTGGTCGGCGAGCGCGAGCGCCAGCTGCTCGCGAACGTCGCCACCCTGGTCGGGGATTTCGCGCTGCGGCGTGCCGTCGCGACGCAGGATCGGGCCACGGTCGTCTCCGCCCTCGAGAATCACGGCGCACGCATCCGCGCGGACCTCGCCTTCCTGATCGACCTCGAGGGGCGCGTCGAGGCCGTGACGCCGATCGGCGTCGAGCTCGAGGTCGGCGACGCAGACCTGCGCGGGCTGCTCGAGCAGGCGAAGCGAACGGGTCGCGCGGCGGGGATCGGCTTCGTCTCGGGTCTTCCGCATCAGATCGTGCTCGCGCCGGTGAACGCGCCGATTCCGGTCGGCTGGATCGGAATGGGCTTCGAGCTCGACCGCGAGCTCGCGAGCGATCTGCGCCAGCTGACGGGGCTCGAGGTCTCGTTCTGGTCGACGCGCGGCGGTGCGGACGCGTTCCGCCTCGAATCGACCCTGCCGCCCGCCGATCAGGCAGCGCTCGCCGAGGCCCTCGCGCGCCGCCGCAGCGATCCAGCGGGGAGTGCTTCGGACCCAGCGCCGGACGCCGAGGACGAGCGCTGGTTCTCCCTGGCGGTCGCGGTCGGCTCCGGCGACCGCGCGCGAACCGGCGCTGTGCTCCAGACTTCGCGCGATGCGGCGCTCGCCGCCCATCAGGCGCAGCGCGGCGATCTGCTCCGCTTCTTCGGCGTCGGCCTCGCGCTCGGCGCCGCGATGTTCACCGCGCGCCGCCTGACCCAGCCGATCGGCGCGCTCGCCCGTGCGGCGGCGGCGATCAGCGCGGGCGACTTCCAGGCGCCGGTCGCGGTTTCCGCCCGTCGCGACGAAATCGGGCAGCTCGCGGAGTCGTTCCGCGTCATGCAGCAGGCGCTCGGCGCGCGCGAGCGCCGCATCCTCCACGACACCCGGCACGACCGCCTGACCGGCCTGCCGAACCGCAACGCGGTCGAGAGCGAGCTCGCCGCGCGCCTCGGACGCGGCGATCGCTTCGTCGTGATCCTGCTCGATCTCGTCCGCCTGAAGGACGTCAACGACAATCTCGGCAACGCGATCGGCGACGAGATCCTGATCGGCAGCGCCGAGCGGCTGCGCGATTCGGAGACGGTTTCCTGGGCGTCGCGGGTCGGGGGCGACGAGTTCCTGATCGTCGTCGAAGGCGACGACGAAGCGCGGATCGCGCGCACCGTCGATCGCCTCGTCGCCGACCTCGAAGCCCCCCACGACGTGCGCGGCGCGAGCCTCGTGCCGCGCTTCCGCGCCGGGCTCGCCTTCGCGCCCAGGGACGGGAGCGATGCAGAGGTCCTGATGCGGAGGGCCGAGATGGCGGTCGCTCTCGCGAAGGCCGACCGGGTCGATCGTGCTTGTTATGTGCCCGGACTCGAGGAGTCGAACCATCGACGCGTCGGGATCCTGATCGAGCTCGAGCGGGCCCTCGAGGCCGGCGAGCTCGAGCTCGACTACCAGCCGAAGGTCTCGCTGCGCTCGGCGCGGGTGATCGGCGCCGAGGCGCTGATCCGCTGGCGCCACGCCAAGCTGGGGCAGATGAACCCGCAGGAGTTCATCGGCATCGCCGAGCAGGCGGGTCTGATCGGGAAGATCTCGGAGTGGGTGCTGGACCGGGCGGTCCGGCAGGCGGCGCTCTGGTCGGCGCGCGGCATCGATCTGCAGCTGAGCATCAATCTCTCGGCCGACGATGCGGCGACGGAGTCGCTGCCGGATCGGATCGCGTCGGTGCTCCGCGAGCACGGCGCGCAGCCTTCGCATCTTCGGATCGAGGTGACCGAGAGCGTCGTCATGACCGATCCGAAGCGCGTCTCGCAGCTGCTCGCCCGGGTCCGGGACCTCGGTGTCGGGATCGCGATCGACGACTTCGGAACGGGGCATTCTTCGCTCGCACAGCTGCAGACGCTGCCCTGCGACGAGCTCAAGATCGATCAGGCGTTCGTGCGCGGGCTGCGGGCGGGGACGGCCAACGCGGTGATCGTCCGGACGACGATCGAAATGGCGCACAGCCTCGGCCTCCACGTCGTCGCCGAGGGCGTCGAGGATCGCACCAGCTGGAACCTGCTCGCCCAGTACGGATGCGACGTCGCCCAGGGCTATTTCCTCGGCCGCCCGATGCCGCCCGCGGATTTCCTCGCCTGGCTGGACCGCTTCGCGAAGGAGGGCATCGATGCGTGAGCGCGCCGCCCGATCCGCGGAGCGGACCTTGACGAACGATCGTTCGTTCGGTGACAATGCGGCTCGGCGGCCCTCGGCCGCTCAGCGTCGACTCGCGCCCCGTACCCCCCGATCGAGGTCCGCTCGCGCTCCGCGATGAGCGCGCCCGGCCCGCGATCCAACCGATTGAGGAACCGCGAAGATGGTCGCCAGCCCGAATCCCGTCCCCGACGATTTCCGCCTCGTTCATCCCGAGGACTACGCGCAGCACGGTTATCCCCATTCGATCTGGGCGCGCCTGCGGCGCGAAGAGCCGGTCTCCTGGCAGACCCAGCCGGGCAACGCCATCGACTACTGGGCGATCACGAAGCACGCCGACATCACCGAGATCGGCAAGCGCCCCGACCTCTTCCTCTCAGGC
>CAZFKD010000327.1:0-5538 GCA_964519695.1 uncultured Spirochaetaceae bacterium | reverse complement strand
CGAGGCCCCCGAAGGGGTTCGATACGCTCGGCACTCGCTTGTTCGAGGGCTAGGCCGGCGAGATCACGAGGGTCCCGTTGTGGCCGCCGAAGCCGAAGGAGTTCGAGAGCGACGGACCGGGCTTCCATTCGCGCGGGGCGCCCATCACGACGTCGATCTTCGGCAGCGCGGGATCGAAATCGACGAGCCCGTCGGTCGGCGGGATCAGCGCATGCTGCATGCTGAGCACGACGGCGGCGGCCTCGAGCGCGCCGGCTGCACCGAGCGAATGGCCCGTGACGCCCTTGATCGACGTCACCGCCGGTCCGGGCGTCCCGAACAGCTGCGCGATGCCCTGCGCCTCGCAGTCGTCGTTCAGCGAGGTGCTCGTGCCGTGGGCGTTGACGTGCACGATGTCGCGCGGCGACAGGTTCGCGTCGGCGATCGCGCGCTGCATGCAGCGATAGGCGCCCATGCCTCCGGGCGCGGGGGCGGTGATGTGATAGGCGTCGGCGAGGCTCGCCGATCCCTTCATCTCGGCGAGGATCGTCGCGCCGCGCGCGGTCGCGATCTCCCAGTCCTCGAGCACGAGGATCGCCGCGCCCTCGGAGATGACGAACCCGTCCCGCGCGACGTCGAAGGGGCGAGAGCACCCGCTGGGCGACATCGCCTTCATGTTCGTGAAGCTCGCGAGCGAGACCTGCGTCATCGCCGCTTCCGATGCACCGGCGAGGACGGCGTCGCACAGCCCCCACTGGATCCAGCGGGTCGCCTGGCCGATCGCGTGGGTGCCCGTCGCGCAGGCCGTCGCGACGGTCTCGCACGGCCCCTGGAAGCCCCACTGGATCGAGATCGCCGCCGCGGCGGCGTTGGCCATCATCATGGGTACGGTGAAGGGCGAGACCCGGCGGCCGCCCTTCTCGATGAGCACCTTCGTCTGCTCTTCGTGGATGTCGGCGCCGCCGATCCCGGTCCCGACGAGCACGCCGGTCCGCTCGGCATGCGCCGTCAGCGTTCCGGATTGGGCGAGCGCCTCCTTCGCCGCGGCGATCGCGAACTGCTCGAAGCGATCGGCCCGGCGGATGGCCTTCGGGTCGTCGTAGACCCGGCTCGGATCGAAATCATGCACGCGCCGCTCGCCCGTCGGCTGGGGCCGCAGCAAGCCCTGCCAGAAAGCGTCCTTGCCGACGCCCACCGGTGACACGACACCCAGACCCGTGACGGCGACACGCCGCATCCCCGACCTCCTTGCGAGCGGCGCAGGTTTTACCACAGGGCACGCCCGACGGCTGCGAACCGGGGCGCGACTGCCGACCGGGGAACGGCGTGGTCCGATCCGCTACCAGAGGCCGATCGGCGATTTGCCCCGCTGTCGCATGTGGCGTTCCCGGTCGCCACGCCGGCGGCGGCGCATTCGGGTCTGCAGCGATTCCCGGCGCTTCTCGAGGGCTCCGGGCTCGAGGGCGGCCGCGCGCTTTCGCTCCAGGCGGAACGCGACGAAGGCGTCGTAGGCCTCGATCTCGTGGCGCAGGTCCTGGACGACGAGCTCGACCATGACGGCATCGTCGAGATAGCCGAGACCCGGGACACGATCCGGGATCAGGTCGTCGGGATCGGCGAAATAGGCGAGGGCGTTCAGGACGCGCTTTCGATCCGAGCCCTCGAGTCTCCATTCCGCATCGCGCAGCATTTCGATCAGCTTGTGGAGCTGCTCGATCCGGTTGCGCACGAACTCGGGCGCCTCGGCCTGACGAACGTCCGCGAGGAGCGCCTCGGCCTCGCGCAGGATGACCTCCTCGTTCGCGGCGTTGTCGCCCTTGCGAACCTTATGGAGCACCTGGCGGAAATAACGGAGATCCTTGTCGGAGAGTTCGAGCGTGATCTTCATGCGCGCCAGTCTAACCAAAAATACCAGCCGAACGGGGCAATTTTTTTTGCTCGATCACGACGAACCGGCGATCGCCGCCGCTCAGCGGCGGGCGCGGGCGAGCTGGGCGAGCTGACGGCTGACGAGCGATCCTTCCGGCTCGGGACCGAGCTCTTGCGTCAGCTCGAGGGCCATCTTGACGAGATAGGGACGGGGTTGCCCGTTCACGACCTGGGCGAGCGCCGCCCAGGCGATGGCCGGATCGCTGGCGAGGTGTCCGGCCTTCGCCCGCATGAGATAGTGGTCCGCCGTCCGCTCACGCGTCAGCAGCCGATCGATGATGGGAATGGCCGCGAGGCCTTGCGCCGGATCTTTCCCTTCGGTGCGCCAGGCGACGCGGGCACGGGTCGCGGCGCCGAAGAGCAGGTCGCCGGGGGGGATCTGCGCGAGCTGCGCATCGAGCGCGGAGATCGCCGGCCAATCCCGGGCCCGCAGCCGATCGTTGGCCGCGACGACCGCTACCTCCACCGGCGAGAGGGTCGCGGGATCGAGCTCGCCGCCGATGAAGCTCGCGATCATGCCGGCGCGGGCCGCCTGCGAGCTCGGATCCGCCGCCAGCGCACGCCGGAACATGGCCTGGGCGCGGGCGAGGGGCCCGTCGTCGAGCATCAGCCAGGCCTCGGCGGCCATCCGCTGCGGGGGCGGCAGGGTTCGTGCGAGCTTGCGGGCGCGCTTCGATTCGCCGGTCCAGTTCATCCGGCGCAGGACGGCGGCGGAGTCGACGGACAGGAGTCGCTCGGGGGTCAGGACGTCGACCACCGCCAGGCTGGCATCGAAGGTGTCGCGATTCATGTGGCGATCGGCCGAGGGCAGACGGGTCGTCGCGAGGCGGTTGTGGTCGTCGGTGTTCACGGGCCGGCCTTCGGCGAGCTTGCGGACGCCTTCGGAGTCGAGGCTCCAGCTGGCGTAGAAATCCTCGAGGCGATGGATGCCGTGCAGGCCGAAGCTGTCGGGGGCCGCCGCGAGCGCGCGAGGGGCGGATTCGAGCAGGTCGATCGGCTGGTCCGAGGCCATGAAGACCATCGCTGCCGGAACGGGCCGATAGACGTGGACGTAGGGGAAGACCTCGGACATCGCCGCCATCAGGCTCCCGAAGAGCTCGACGTTGACGAACCCGGCGCCGATCCACTGCACGAAGATCCCGCCCGGAACGAGCTTCGAATGAACGAGCTCGAAGAAGTCCCGCGTGTAGAGATGGGACGCGCCGGACGTCCAGGGATGGGAGGGCTGGGAGACGATCGCGTCGTATCGCTTCTCGGACAGGTTCATCGCGCCGCGGGCATCCCCGATGCGCAGATGCACGCGCGGATCGTCGAGCGGCTGGACCGCGCGCGGGATGAGCCGGTTCGCCTTCACGACCTCTTCTTCGAGCTCGATGACGTCGATCGACGCGACCGTCGACGCCGTCGCCTCGAGCGTCTTCGCCCCGCCGAGCCCGATGATGAGCATCTCGCGGGCGTCGGGCCGGGCCGCCGTCGGCAGCAGCGAGAGCCAGGCCGTTTCGTTGAAGCGCAGGTCGGGGATCTCGCGCCGCTCGACCCCGGATTCGGGCAGCCCGTTGGTCGAGATGCGCCAGCCGTCCTGGTATTCGACGACGGTGACGGTCGCGGAGCGCCCGACGCCGAGGTAGTAGAGATCGCCCGCGACGCGTCCGCCGCCGATCGCCGAATGCAGCAGCAGGTTCTCGGGAATCGGCAGCCCGAGCAGGCCGAGCGCCGCGATCGCGACGCCGGCGATGCCGGCCAGGACCGGCCGGCGCGGCGTGCTCGCGAGCGCCGTCACGACCGCGAGCGCGAGACTCGTGAGGACGCCGACGCGCGCCGTGCCTTCGAGGCCGAGCATCGGCAGCAGGAAGAATCCCGCGCCGATCGAGCCGACGATCGAGCCGACCGTATTCCAGGCGTAGACCCGACCGGAGACGGCGGCCGCCTCGTCAGCGTCTCGCGCGAGCAGGCGGACGCCGAAAGGGAAGGTCGCGCCGATGCAGAGCGTCACCGGCAGCAGCACGAGCCCGGCGACCGCAGCGCCCGTCGCGGGCGTCGCGGCCGTCGCACCGACCTGCGCCATCAGCTCGGGCAGGCGATCGGCCATGCTGAAAGCGAACCATCCGAGCACGCCCGCGCCGATCTGGGCGACGACGAACCCGATCGTCGCGGCGCTGCGGGTCTTCGCGAAGCGGCTCGCGACCGCGCTGCCGAGGGCGATGCCGAGCAGGAAGCTCGCGAGCATGGACGCGAAGGCGGCCGTGCTGCCGCCGAGCACCTGGCCGAGCAGCCGCGTCCAGAGCACCTCGTAGAGGAAGGAGACGGCGCCCGAGATCAGCATCGCGGGCAGGATCCAATGGAAGACGCCGCGGCCCGCGCGCGGATCGTTCGCGCTCTCCGGCGGCAGGCCCGCGATGCCCTTCGCGAGCGCGGCGGCGGCGAGGAAGACGACGGCGTTGCCGGCGATGCCGATGAAGACGGTCTGGCGCAGCCCGAGGGCCGGCAGCAGCACGAAGGCCGCCGTCAGCGTCCCGGCGATCGCGCCGAAGGTATTGACCGCATAGAGAATTCCGATGCGCGGGCCGACCTGGGCATCCTCGGCCACCGCATAACGCGCGAGCAGCGGGAGCGTGGCCCCCATCAGCGCGGTGCACGGGACCAGCAC
The DNA here is from genome assembly GCA_964519695.1 of uncultured Spirochaetaceae bacterium. Taxonomy (GTDB): domain Bacteria; phylum Myxococcota_A; class UBA9160; order UBA9160; family UBA4427; genus UBA4427. Next base: position 983 of record CAZFKD010000327.1, on the reverse strand, counting down.
GACGAACGAGCCGACGAGATGGAAGAGCGCCGTCGTCAGCGCCATCGTCTCGGGCGGCGCCTCGAGGCCGCCGGCGAAGCCGAGATAGGCGGCCTGGACCGCCCGGATCAGGAACGGAACCGCGAGGGCACCGAACGCGATGCCGAGCTCGAGCACGCCGTAGGCGAGCACCGGCCGGGCGAGGCGTCCGACATAACGCGCCGCTGCCGCCGCGCCGAGGGCGAGGCCGCCCATGTAGGCCGCCAGCACCGCGACGACCGCCAGCTCCGACGTGCCGAACAGGAACGCGAACTCGCGGGTCCAGGCAGTCTGGTAGAGCAGGGCGGCGAAGCCCGAGACGAAGAAGCAGACGAGCAGGAGGAGGAAGCGGAGATCCATGTTCGGGGCCTGCTTGGTTTCCTGGCCGGCAATGGGCTGGCCGGTTGTGTAGCGCGGCGGCGCGCCGAATGCGCAGGAGTGAACACGAATTGCGGGCGGCCTGCGGGATCGCCCGCGCGCGAGCGCGGATCTAGGAGCGGGAGGCGCTCGCGGGCGGGGACGGGGGCGGGTCCCGCAGCCAGACGACGCAGAGGCTACGAGGGCCGTGGGCCCCGAGCACGAGCGCCTGTTCGATGTCCGCGGTCTTCGACGGACCGCAGAGGAACCAGCCGAACGCCAGCGCGGCGAGGTCGATGCGCTCGTAGGCCTGGTGGAGCGACGCGACGAGGGCATCGCCTTCGATCACGAGGACGAGGTGCTCGGCGAGGAGCGCCGCGCGCCGCTCGATGGGCGAGCGCGGCACCTGCCAGACTGCGCCGTTCTCGACGACCGCGAACTCGCCGCGCAGGACGGCGAGATCGAGCGACGTGAAGTCGCCGGACGCATCGCCGAGCGCTCCGGGGGCTTTGCGCGCCAGCTCGGGCAGCGCGGAGTACATGGAGCAGAGGGGGCCGAGCGAAGCGCCGCCGGCGGTCCGGGACGCGGCCGGGCCGATCGCGACGGGC
>CAZFKD010000326.1:0-5563 GCA_964519695.1 uncultured Spirochaetaceae bacterium | reverse complement strand
ATCGATTGCCGGGTACGCGAGCGCGTTGAACATGCCGATCGCGCTGACGACGACTCCGGCGGACTCGAGATCCGCGAGATGACGAGCGAAGGCTACTCGACGCTGCTGCGGATCGAGCGGGGGCGCGTCCGGAACCGCGAGGTCTTCGGACCGCTCCGCCTGCACTACGGCCTCTTCAAGCTGCAGGCCCACCGATCACGTTACCTCGTCGCGCTCGATGGTACGGCCACGGTCGGAGCGATCGGCTGGAACGACGATCCGATCGATCGGATCGTGCGCGTCTTCGAGCTGATCGCGCTCGACGACCGCGTCGCCCGCTTCCTGCTTTCGAGTCTCGAGCGCGCCTGCCGCGGGCGGGAAGACATCGCCTATCTCGAGGTCGACGTGAGCGCGCACTCCCCGCGCATGCAGCGAACGCTGCTCGAGCTCGGTTTCCTCCCCGTCGCCTACGTCCCGGCCATGGTCTTCTCGGACGTCGAGCGGCTCGACATCGTGAAGATGGTCCGCCTCTATTGCCCACCCGAGTTCGACGAGATGCATCTCGGTGACCGCGGAGGAGCCATCGCCGATGTCGTGCTCGCGCCCTTCGTCCGGCAGCAGGTGCTCCCCGAGATCGAGCGGGTGATGGGGAGGCTACGCCTCTTCGCGGGCCTCGACGACGAGCAGCTCCGGCGACTCGCCAGCCGCTGTCGTGTCGCCCGCTTCGCTGCCGGTCGACCAGTCATCCGAGAGGCGGACGACGACCGCACCCTCTACGTCCTGCTGGAGGGAGGGGCCGAGATCCGACGAGGCGGTGAGGCCGTCGGAAAGGTCGGCGCCGGGGAGTGCCTCGGCGAAATGTCGCTCCTGACGGGCGAGGTCCACTCGGCGACGGCGCGGGCCACGACCTCGCTCAAGGCCGCGACGCTGAGCCATCACGAACTCGAGGCGCTGTTTCGCCAGCGACCGGACATCGGCGTCGTGATCCTTCGCAACCTCGCAACGGGCCTCGGGGAGAAACTCTCCCGCGCGGCCCAATGAGCCCTCAGCGTCGCCAACCCCGCCGATCGCTGTCCGGCTCGACGACCGGCAGTCCCGAGACGTCCGGCGGCGGATCCCAGGCATCGCGTTCGACGTCGTAGACGCCCCCGCGTGCCGCGGCGCAGACGCTGCAGAGCTCGCTTTCCTGCCCGAACAGGTAGCTTCGTGCAGTGGCCGATTCGATGATCGCGCCACACGCAAGACAGTTTCCAAAACCCTCTCGATCATCCTCGTCCTGCATCGATCGACCTCCTCGGAACAAATCGACCGGGAGCGACTCCCGGCGCGTCCGTCGTTGCGACGCCGGAGCCCGACATGGGCCTCCGGTCCAACCATCCCTGCGGCAGGAGCACCGTCGCGAGCATGACGTCGTTGATGTCGACGTGCTCCTGCCAGGTCCCGGCGAAACGCTGGGTCCGATCATGCCAGAAGGCACAGATCGCTTCGCCGATCTCGCGCGCTGCCCTCAGCGCTTCCGGTCGGCTGAATGGCATACGCGCTTCGCTCGGCGACGAAGCCCGGGCCCCGGAAAGTCGCTCGATCGGCTCGAGGGCCGCGAGGCCGATCGCGGCGCCGAGCTCGCGAAAGGCCAATCGGCGGGCCGGCGGACGAGCGAGCTCGCGCTCGAGATCCACTGCATCGAGGCTTCGAGCGGCTCCTGCGAAGATCCGATCGAAGAGCCCATCGTCCGCGAGCCGGCCTTCGAGCACGAGCTGTGCGACGCGGCCCGCGTCCATCAGGAGCCCCCCGATGCCGAGCAGGTCGGTCGTCTCGATCGGCTGCTGCGAAGCAAGCGACGCAAAATCGGCCAGCGACGAATCGAAATCCGGGACCTGCGAGGCCCCGGGAAGCGACTCGGCGGTCGCGCGCAGGGCGAGACCCGTCACGAGACCGTCGATCGGGTCGTGCTGCCCCATCGAGGCGACGAGCGGACGGTCGAGGGCGATGCTCATCTTCCAGCACATCCGGAGCGCACCGGACCGCGCTCGCGAGACGAACCCGCGATGGGCCGCGACGAAGAGCTCCTGCGCCCAGCGATGAGATTCGGGCTCGCCGCTCCAGCGCGCGCGCTGCTCGAGCGCCTGCATCCAGCGCGTCAGATAATGGAAATACTGCCCGTCGCGATCCCATTCGAGCCGCTCGTCGAAGGGCTCGTGCGGGAGGCGCTCGGGGAGCGGCTTTCCGATCCGCAGGCCTGCACAGGTCGGATGACGCCGGGCCTCGTCCTCGGCGAGACCGCTCAGCCAGCCCCGGCGCGGATCATCGGAGCGATGGCGGCCGAGCACCGCGTGCACCTGCTCGACGAGCGTGTCGGCCATGCGCCGAGAGCGCACGTCACCCGTTGCGTCGGCGAGCGCCAGGGCGTTGCAGACCGCGAAGGCATCCGTCCAGAGATAGCGGCGCGGGGGCTGCTCGCCCTCGACCCCCGTCCGCTCGGCGAAGCGGATCATCAACGCACTCGCTTCATCGACGCGCTGCGGCTCCCTCATCAGACCCACGGCCCCCAAGCCGCTCATGGCCCGATCGAAAACGGATGACCCCGTGCCAGCGAGCGGGCGTCTTCTGCGGTGACGGGCCGGACGGCCCGCGTGTCGTCGATCCAGATGTATTCGTCGAACTGGTTGGGCAGGCTCGCATGAAAATAGTGGCTCTGGAGCTCGCTTTCCGGGCGATAGATCACGCCGATCGCCCGCTCGAGACGGGCGGGCTCGAGCTCGTAGCGCAAGACCTCCCGCTCGGGCTCGCGCAGATGGAGGAAGAAGGCCGGAATTCCCGCCTCGTGGCAGAGCCGCTCGTAGCTCTCCGGATGGGCCGCCCGGACCTTCATCACCTCCATCGGGCCGTCCCAGTCGTGGGCGGCGGCGACCGTTCCGCGGTCGGTGCCGAAACCGATCAGGAACGCCTCCGAACCGAACTTCTCGCGGCAGAGCTGGCCGACGTTCTGCTGTCCGCGCGACCCCATCTCCGTCGCCCGGGCGTCGCCGACGTGCGAGTTGTGCTCCCAGACGACGCCCCTCGCGTCTGGACCGTAGTGGTCGAGCAGCGCAGCGAGCGTGTCGAACATGTGGTGGTCGCGCAGATTCCAGGACTCGTTCGCGCCGAAATACATCGCCCGGTAGTAGCGCTCGGCGTCGGCGACGAGGCGCGCATTCTGAACGGCGTCGAAGATCGCCTCACCATCCCGGGCTGCATAGTCGAGCCGCCTCTCCAACAGGTCGCGGAGCATCGCCACGGCTTCCCGCTCGCAGACGCGGTAGCGACCCTGGAGCGCGGCCCGCCCATACGCCGCCGGATCGGATTCCCATGGCGAGAGGCACGCATAACGCCGACGCGCCGTCTCTGCCGCCTCCGGATCGATGCGGCCGAGGTATTGCAGCACGGCCTGGATCGAAGTGAAGAGGCTCTAGAGATCGAGCCCGTGGAAGCCGACCCGGGCGCGATCGCCGCGGGCCTCGGCGTTCCAGACGCGCAGCCACTCGAGGAAGTCGGCGGTTTCCTGGTTGCGCCACATCCAGGTCGGGAAGCGCTGGAACGGAAGGATGCCGTCCCCGCTGCCCCCGCCCGGCGGCTCGCCCTTCACCCAGCGATCGAGGTTCTGGGCATCGGGCCAGTCCGCCTCGGCGGCGACGAAGGCGAAGCCCGCGCGCGCGACCAGCGCCTTCGTGATCTCCGCGCGCATGCGATAGAACTCGGAGGTGCCGTGCGTCGCCTCGCCGATCAGGACGAGTCGGGCATCGCCGATGCGTTCGAGCAGGGCGCCGGCGTCGTGGCCCTCGATCTGCGAGAAGGGCAGCGCCTGCTCGCGGACCAGATGCGCGAGCGTCGTCGGCCGGCTCCGGCCGCGGGCCGGACGGCCGTCCCAGGCCTGCTCCGACGCCCAGCCCTGGGCTCCGATCAGGGGAACGAAGCGGACGTCGCCGAGATCTTCGCTCGCGAGGCTGCCGTCGGCCTGGCGGCTCGCGCGGACGAGCTTCTGGACGCCGCGTCCCTCCCCGACCGGGAGGACGAGACGTCCGCCCGGGCGAAGCTGCTCGATCAAGGCCGGCGGGATCCCGGGGCCGCCCGCCGCCACGATGATCGCGTCGTAGGGTGCCCGTTCGGACCAGCCGAGCGTGCCATCGCCGTGATGGACCCGGACGTTGTCGTAGCCGAGCCGAGTCAGCCGCTCGGCGGCGATTCGAGCCAGGGGCTCGTGTCGCTCGATGGTGTCGACCTCCCGGGCGATCCGCCCGAGGATCGCCGCGGCATAACCCGACCCGGTCCCGACCTCGAGGACCCGATCGCCGGGCTCGAGCTCGAGCGCCGTCGTCATCAACGCGACGATATAGGGCTGGGAGATCGTCTGGCCTTCTTCGATCGGCAGCGGAGCGTCTTCGTAGGCGAACTCCGCCAGATCCTCGGGCACGAAGGCCTCGCGCGGAACGTCTCGGAAGGCGCGCAGCACCCGCTCGTCGCGAATGCCCCGCGCCCTCAGCTGGGCCTCGACCATCTCTTCGCGCAGAAGGGCTGCTTCGCTCATGTTCGGTTCACGATGCAGGTTCGGTGCCACGCTCGCCTGCGCTGCGCTCGCGCGTCGTTCCCGGCGCCGGTGCGGCGGATCGAACCGAGGCGTGCGGGTGACGAAACGACCCAAAATCGAGGTCGAACGCCCCGCTCAGCGGGCGTGAAGACCTCGTCGACCGACCAGCGGGGCACCGGGCGTGCGAGCGGTTCTCAGCGTCCGCCTCGATGCCGCTGCGCCGCGATCCGCACGACCAGCTTCCGCGACTCCTCCACCCACAACACGAGACTCGCCGCGCCGACCATCGCCCCGACCGTCTCGAGCTCGAGGGGCACGGTGTGGAACACCTCGCCGAGCGGCCGGAAATACACCACCGCCACCTGCAACAGCACGCCCGCGGCGAGGCCGGACATCAACCAGGGATTGCCGAGCAGGCCCGATCCGAGAGCCGAACGCGTCTGCGAGCGGCAGTTCAGGACGTTGAACCACTGACAGAGCGCGAGCACGCAGAAGGTCTCCGTCTGCAGCTGGGCGAAGGGAAGCCCCGCCGACCAGCGGGCGAGATACCAGCCGAGCGTCGAGACCACGATCGAGGGCGTCATGAAGGCCATGCGCGAGAGCAGTGCGCGCGAGAGCAGCGGCTCGTGCGACGAGACCGGCGGCCGGCGCATCTCGTCGCCCTCGGCCGGATCCATGACGAGCTGGACGGTCACGGTCCCTTCCGTCACCAGATTGATCCAGAGGATCTGCACGGCGGCGAGCGGCGGCGGGTAGCCCAGGAAGAGCGCTGCGAGCAGGAGGACGACCTCGCCGACCGACGTCGCAAGGAGGTAGACGAGGATCTTCTTGACGTTGCGATAGACGACGCGTCCCTCTTCCACCGCCGCCACGATCGTCGCGAAATCGACGTCACCGATCACGACCCGCGCCGCTTCCTTCGCGACCTCGGTGCCGGTGATGCCCATGGCGACGCCGACGTCGGCGCGGGCGAGCGCCGGCGCGTCATTCACGCCGTCGCCGGTCATGGCCACGACCTCGCCG
>CAZFKD010000325.1:0-5570 GCA_964519695.1 uncultured Spirochaetaceae bacterium | reverse complement strand
CGCCGCCGGCGGACGAGCGATTGCCGGCGGCGCCCGCATGGCTTCCCGAGCCCGCGCTCGAGCCGATCCGGACCTTCCTCGAAGAAGGCGGCATCCGGGTACCGCGCAGCTACGGCCATTTCCCGGAGCTCGGGCTCGACCTGCTCGAGGACGTCGGCTCGCGGAGCCTGCTGCGCGCGGAGCGCACGCAGCGCGAGGCCCTCTACCGCAAAGCCTGTGACCTCGTCGCGCGGATTCAGACCCTGACCGCGTCGCCGACACGAATTGCCGCCTTCGGCCGCCGCTACGATCGCGCCCTGGTCGCGACGAAAGGCTGGAAGTGGCTGCACTGGACCCTGCCCGCGCTGCTCGGCCGCGACGCCGCCCCGGACGAGACCCGCGCGACCGAAGCGCTCTTCGAAGCGATCGCCGACCTGCTCGACGCCGCGCCGCGACGGCTCGCCCACCGCGACTTCAAGGCCGAGAACCTCCACCTGCTGACGTCCGACGCCGCCCCGCCCGACCGTCTTCCGGAGCTGGTCCTGATCGATGTCCAGGGCGCCTTCGTGGCGCCCCCCGAATACGACCTCGCCTGCCTGCTCTACGACCTTCAGACCGATCTCGACGAGGCAATGGTGCAGCGGCTCCTGGCGGAGACCCTGCCGGGGCTCCCGGACCCGACGCCGCCGGAGCTGGCCCGGCGGCGCTTCGACGCCATCGCGATCGCCCGGCTCTGCAAGGACGTCTCCCACGTCGTCCAGGCCGGCGTCGTCCGGGGCGACCGGCGCCGCTGGCGAGAGATTCCCCGAGGCCTGGAGCTCCTCGGCCGGGCCTGCGAGCGCCTCGAGGGGCAGCTCCCCGGGCTGGAGACGCTCGTTTCTGTGATCCCGGCACTTACCGCAGCGGCCGGGCCGACCGATATTGCCGGCGAGGGAATCGACTCATGAGCTGGCATCCGATGGCCGCGCGGCGACGAGCGGCGGGGAGAACCGCGTGCGCGCGATGATTCTCGCCGCCGGTCTCGGCACGCGCATGCGCCCGCTGACGGACGAGCGGGCGAAGCCGGCTCTGCCGGTGCGCGGGCGCCCGGTCATCAGCCTGCTGCTCGAGCTGCTCGCCCGACAGGGCATCCGCGAGATCCTGATCAACCTCCACCATCTCCCCGAGACGATCCGGCGCGCCGTCGAAGCGGACCATCCGCCGGAGCTCGAGATCGCCTGGTCGCACGAGGGGAAGCCGCTCGGCACAGGCGGCGGAATCCGCCGGGCCGCTGAGTTCCTGCGCGAGAGCGAGACCTGCGTCGTGCTGGCCGGCGACATGTTGCTCGATCTCGATCTGCGCGCCCTCGCGGCGAGACACGTCGCGAGCGGCCGCGGCGTCTCGCTGGTGCTCCGGAGCGATGCGCGCGAGTCGAGCTTCGGGAGCGTCGGGATCGACGCAGCCGGTCGCGTCTGTCGGATCGGACGCCATCCCGTCGCGGGTGCCGGCCCCGAGGCGGGCCGCGGACTCTTCACCAGCGTGCGTTTCTTCGACCGCGAGGTCCTCTGCGACTGGCCGGCCGACGAGGTCTTCGAGGATCTGCGCGACTGGCTGATGCCGCGTGCCGCGCGCCATGCCATCGCCCTCGGCGGCGAGCTCGTCGATCCGAGCGACAGCGTCTGGGAGCCGGTCGGGACGCCCCACGAGTATCTGGACGTGAACCTGCATCCGCCGGACCTGCCGAGGCTCGGCGGCGCCGCCACGCGCTGGCAGGGCGCGGTCGAGCTGTCGGGCCGCGCGCGCGACGTCGTCGCGGCACGCTCGGTCCGAATCCCCGCCGACGCCGAGCTCTCGCGCTGCGTGGTCTGGGAGGGGGCTTCGGTGCCCGTCGGCACGAAGGCTCGCGAAGGAGTCTTCGGCGAACGCGGCTTCCACGGCTTCGATCCGCCCGCACGCGTCGGGTCCGACGCCGATGTGGACGCGGACGTGGATCGAAGAGGTGCGGCATGAGCGAGGTGGTCTTCATCGGGACGAGCGACGCCTTCGGCGCTGGGGGCCGCCGACAATCGGCGGTATTCGTGCGCGGCGAGCGCGGCGGCATGCTGCTCGACTGCGGTGCGACGACCAATACCGGTCTCGCCCAGCTCGAAATCGCCCGCGACGAAATCGACGTGATCCTCGTATCCCATTTCCATGGCGATCATTTCGGCGGGATTCCGGGCTTCCTCTATGCGGCGCTCTACGCCGATCGCCGGCGGCATCCGCTCGAGATCGTCGGTCCGCCGGAGGTCGAGCAGCGGGTGCGCACCCTCGCGAGCGCGATGGGCCACCATCTCGGCAACCGCGAATGGACCTTTCCGATCCGCTTCCGCGAGATCCGCCCCGACGAAACGCTCGAGGCCGGCCCCGCCACGCTCCGGGCCTTCGCGACCGCCCATCAGCTCGAGGCCCATCCGCAGGGCTACCAGGTCCGGCTCGGCCGGGAGTCGATCGCCTATTCCGGCGATACGGGCTGGTTCGACGCGCTGCCGCGCGCGGTCGCGGGCAGTGGCCTGTTCATCTGCGAGTGCACGCTCGAATGCGCGGGGCTCGATTTCCATCTGAGCCTCGAAGAGCTGCGCGAGCACCGCGACGATCTCGACTGCGGTCGCCTGATCCTGACCCACCTCGGCGACGAGATGGCGCCGCTGCGCGGTCAGATCGAGTTCGAGACCGCCGACGACGGACTCGCCGTCAAGCTCTGAGCCACTCCACGCCGTGCACGACGCCGAGCACGCGCGCCTCGGCGACGCCGGTACAGCGGGGCAGATGATTCGGGATCCGCAGCAGCGCGTTGCGCGCGAGCAGCGAGAAGGCCATCGCCTCCGCCGCATCCGCCGGCACGCCGGCCGCGTCCATCGGCTCGACGCTCACGCCGTCCAGGCAAGCGGCGATCCGCTCCATCCCGAAGCGATTGCGCACACCGCCCCCGCCGACGAGGATGCGGCCCTTGCCACCGGCCGCCGCCGTCCCGGCCATCCGTTGCCAGGCCTCCGCGACGGCGCGCGCGGAGAACTCGACGAGGGTCGCGAGCAGATCGTCGACGGCGATGCCGTCGCGCTGCGCGCGCACGAGCCAATCGCGCGCGAGCGCGAGGCCGTAGCGCTCGCGGCCCGTCGACTTCGGGGCGGGCCGCGCGAGATACGGGTCGGCGAGCATCTCGGCGAGATAGGCGTCGGCGACCCGGCCGCGCCGTGCGCGCGCGCCCTCGACGTCGCAGCGCTCGCGGCCTTCGCTCGCGAGCGAGACGACGGCATCGGTCAGCGAGTTCGCCGGTCCGACGTCGAAGGCCATGACGTGCTCGCCGCCGTCGCCCGCCGGCAGCCAGGTCAGGTTCGCGATGCCGCCGAGATTGAGCACGCCGCGATGTTCGTTCGGATCGCTGAAGACCGCGTGATGGAAGAAGGGCGCGAGCGGCGCACCCTCGCCGCCCATCGCCATGTCGCGCCGCCTGAAATCGGCGACGACCGGACGCCCGAGGCGCTCGGCGATGCGCGCGGGACAGCCGAGCTGGAGCGTCCCGCCGTGCTCGGGATGATGGGCGACGGTCTGACCGTGGGAGCCGATCGCGGCCACCCGCGACGGATTCACGCCGGCCTCCCGCAGCAGCGCGAGCACCGCGTCGGCAAAGCGGTCGGCGAGCACGCGATCGAGCCGGACGAGTTCGGCGAGCATCGCCTCACCGGGCAGCTCGCCCGCCGCGAGGCGATGGATCTCGCTCTGGAGCGCGGGAGCATGCGGGAATTCCCGATACGCGAGCAGCCGGAACGGGCGCGCCGCGACGCAGTCCGGCCATTCGACCAGCGCCGCGTCGATCGCGTCCGCAGACGTCCCCGACATCAGTCCCACCACCCACATCGGGGCGGAGACTACTCCAGGCCCGGGCCTTCGCGCCCGCCCCGCAGCCCCGGATCCAAGCTCGACCGAATGCTCGCAGGCTTCGGGCAAGTCGTTGACAGGTAAAGCGAATCCACGATACTGCCCGGCCTGCGCGGGGTCCGTCGACCCGTCGCGACCACGAGGCCAGCATGCAAGAGACCACGCGCGCCCAGGGCTTTCTCATCACCGGCGCCGCTGGCGCCGCCGCCCTGCTCTTCCTGATCGGCCTCTTCAAGGGCAGCTACTGGGCGCTGGCGATCCCCGTCGCCATCGTGACCCTGTTCGCCCTCGGTCTCGTCGCCTGGGTCGGCTTCACGATCGCGACGATCCAGGTCGAAGCCGATCAGGGTGCCGACATCGCCGAAGGCTCCGAGTCGCTCGCGAGCAGCGCGAAGGGCGCAGCCGGCGCCACGGCCGAAGACGCCGCCTGACCCGTGCGCATCGCCCTCCTGACCTATCGCGGCAACATGTACTGCGGCGGCCAGGGCATCTACGCCGCATACCTCGCTCGTGAATGGAAGAAGGCCGGCCACGACGTCCACGTCTTCGCCGGTCCGCCGCTGCCCGAGCTCGCCCCGGGCATTCCCCTGCACGCGATTTCCAACGACAACGTCTTCGGCCGTACGCTCGGGGCGGCCTTCGATCCGGCGCGGCCGTTCTCGATGCTGCGACCGCTCTCGCTCTGGGAGCTCGGTGTCTCGCGCTTCGGCGTCTTCCCGGAGATGCAGACCTTCGGCTTCCGCCTGATGCGCCGCTTCCCGGAGCTCCAACGCAAGCACCGCTTCGACGTCGTCTTCGACAATCAATGCCTGTCCTGGGGCCTGCTCGGCATCCAGAAGATGGGCGTGCCCGTCGTTTCGGTGATCCACCATCCGCTTCACATCGACCGCGAGGCGGACTTCACGATCGAGCGCTCGCTGGCGAAGCGCATCAACCGCACGCTCTACTTTCCGCTCCTGATGCAGCAGACCGTCGCGCCGCGGCTCGCGAAGATCGTGACCGTCTCGGAGGCCTCGCGCGAAGCGATCGAGCGTCATTTCCAGATCCCGCAGAAGGACGTCGCCGTCGTCTACAACGGGACCGATACGGAGATCTTCCGCCCCCTGCCCCACGTCGAGAAGGAGGCCGACCTGCTCTTCGTGGGCCGGACCGAGGATCGCAAGAAGGGCATCGGGACGATGTTCGAGGCCCTCGCGATGCTGCCGAAGCACGTGACGCTCAAGATCGTGGATGGCCGCATTCCGGCCCATGGGCTCGTCCCTCGCTACACGAAGCAGTACGGGCTCGAGGGGCGCGTAACGGTCGTGGACCGCATGCTGACGGTCCCCGAGCTCGTCGAGCAGTATTCGACGGCCCGGGTCGCGCTCGTGCCGTCGTTCTTCGAGGGCTTCGGATTCCCGGCGAGCGAGGCGATGGCCTGCGGGCTCTCGGTGATCGCGAACGCGGCGGGCGCGCTGCCCGAGGTCGTCGGCACGGATGGTCGCAGCGGACGCCTCGTGCCCCAGCGCAACGCGCGCGCGATGGCCGACGCGATGTGGGATTGCGTGCGCGATCCGGTGGAGACCGAACGCATGGGGCGCGCGGCGCGCGCCCGGGTCGAGCGGCTCTTTCAATGGGATCAGGCCGCCGCGCAGCTCGTGGACGTCTTCGGGGAGGTGATCCGTGCTGCTCACGGTCGATCTCGAGCGGCTTGA
>CAZFKD010000324.1:1975-5586 GCA_964519695.1 uncultured Spirochaetaceae bacterium | reverse complement strand
GCGGGAGATCGGCGACAGCGCCCAGGAATCGACGCTCTGGGCGAAGGAAATCGTCGAAGCGACGCGCAACCAGACGGCAGACATCGGGCAGGTCGGCTTCGCGATGAAACAAGTCAAGGAGATCGCACTCCAACTCAAGCGCGGCACCCACGAGCAGGACACGGCGAGCGCCGAGATCACGCGCGGCGTCGAGCAGATGCGCCATCTGGGGCTCGAGGTCAAGAACGCCGCCCGCGAGCAGCGAAACGAGTCGAGCATGATCACGCGTTCGGTCGAGACGGTCGCAGCGAAGATCACCGACATCTCCGTCGCGACCCGCGACCAGAGCCAGCGGGCAGACCAGATCCAGGAGGCGCTCCAGGTCTTTCGCGAGGTCACGCTCCAGACGACGCATCGCGCGGAGCGGACGAGCACAACGGTCGCCGATCTCTCGGCCCTGGCTAAGGGTCTCGAGGACGAGATCGGCCGATTTCGGCTCTGAGCGGGCCGTGGAGAGGAGCAGCGACATGACGCGAACGAAGATCAGCGCACGAGCGAGGCGCATGCGCCGGGCGCTCGCGCTCTTCCTTCTGGCCTTCGGGCTTGCCGGCGGCGCCGCGATCGTCGCAGGACAGCCTGCTTCGGCCGTCGACCAGACCGACGACGAGGGGGAGCTCAGGGCCTACTGGCAGGGCCGCTTCCGCGAGCTCCGCAACGAAGAGGCACGGCTCGCCCAGACCGTCGCGCTCGCGACCAAGGAGTACGCCGACGCGAATCGCCGCAACTATCGTCGCAGCGGCGTCCGGCATTTCCACCGGGCCAACGCGAAGGACGCAGAGGCCGAGCTCGACCTCGTCCGTGCCGAGATCGCGTCGATCTACGACGAAGCGCGCGAAGCCGGCATCCCCGTCTTCTGGCTCGACGAGGTCGCCGAGGAGAAGATCGACATGAATCGGGTGCAGGGCCTCGGGGTCTACGTCGATGATGGGCCGTTCGGAGGCAAGGGCGCCTACGGCCCCGACGAAGAGGAAGACGACACGGCGGCGCGCGCGAACGACGACGGTCGCAATCCCCTGCATGCCGGTGAGGACGCTGCCGAAGGCGATCGTCCGGCGAGCCTCGATGAGTCCGGCGCGAAGCGCTTCGACTACGAAGCGTGGCGCAAGGATCGCCGCCAGTACGAAGAGGAGCGCACGCGCGGGAAGGCGCCGCTCGGCGAAGATCCGGGACCCGGCGACGACGGCTGACGCGCGCTCAGCGACCGCAGACGAGCTCGCAGGGCAGATCGACGTGGAGCGTCGCGCCGTTCGGACAGACGCAGGCGCCGTCCTCGCGTCGCCGGGGCTCGGCGGCGGCGGATCACGGACGGGATGCGCCCTCCCGGGCCCGGGTCGGGGCAGACGCCGGCGCCGAATTCGGCGCCGCAGGCAGCGCACGGGCGGGGTCGGAGCTCGTCAGGCCCGGCTCGCTCGCGAGCTCGCCCGGCAGGCACATCTCGCCGCCGTCGCGCGGGCAGCCCGGCTCGTACTGGAGACCGGCGAGGGCGGTGAAGCCGGCCTTCGTTCCGTTCCAGAACTTGACGGAGATGGATTGGCGCTGGCCGTTGTTCCCGATCTTGTAGACCTCGAAGTGCAGATGAGGGCCCGTCGAGAAGCCGGTATCGCCCGAGAGGCCGATCAGGTCGCCGGACTGGACGCGCTGGCCGACAAGGGTCGGGCCGCCATGACGCAGATGGGCGTAGACTGCGAAGGTCCCGTCGAGATGCTCGATGACGACGCGGTTGTCGCCCTCGCTCTCGCCCGTCCGGATCCCGCTCGCGACCCTGTCGCTCACGACCTCGACGATCGTTCCGCCGCGCGAGGCGAGGATCGGCGTTCCCGACGGCATCGGGAAATCGAGCGCGTAGGCGCTCGCGCCTTTGTGGCTGAAGCGGCCGTTGTAGCCCTGGCTGATCGGGATCATCTGGCTCCCGCCGAAGGGCATGCGGTAGTGCCATCGGTCGTCGTGGACCGCATTCGGATTGCCGGGCAGGACGCGCCATTTCGTCTCGTAGCGATGCGGCATCGCCGCGTCCTCGATCGCGAGCAGGCCGGCGGTCCGCGTCTCGCCGGGCTCGAGACGGACGGTGAAGGGCGTCGCCTGCAAGGCCTTCACGTTCGAGAGCGCATGCGGCTCGAGCACGACCCAGCACGGCGCCGGCCGGCGGCTCTGGAGCTCGAGCGTCAGATGGGTCCCGCGCCGCGAGGCCCGCTGGCAGACCTGTCCCCGGCAGGTCCAGTCTTCCGTCTGCGTGGACGATCGCTCGGCGCCGCCGGCGGGGAGGGCCTGCGCGAGCAGCGCGAAGAGGGCGAGGCTCGCGACGCTTCGCCCTGCGGAGCACGCCCAGGCCCACGGGGCGTGCGAGCGGCGCGTCCGGCAGAGGCGTCGGCGGGCGGCGCGGATCATGACGTACCCATCGGCCCCGGCCGACCGGCCTTGACGGGTCGGCCGCCTACCAGAGCTGATCCGCATAACGATCGGTGCCCGGGATCGTCGGAATGAAGGGCGCCGAGAGCAACAGGCGGCCGAGCCCGGCGGCCTCGATGCGCTCCGTCAGGCGCTTCGCGAAGGCCGGGAGCTGCTTCGTCGCGTCCTCGGGATGGAAGCTGAAGACGAGCAGCCGGCGCGCGAGATTCTTCGGGCGCTCGACGTAGGCGGGCATGTCGTCGGCGATCGGGAGCGGCTCGGTCACGAGACAGAGCGAGGGCCCCTCGGCGCAGAGCGCGCCCTGCAGCAGGCCGCCCTCGAGCGCGTCGGCGAGGGCACCGCGGCCGGCGGATTCACTGGCTTCGAGGAAGGTCAGGCCGACGCCGGCATAGGGATGCTCGAGGGCGAGCTCGATCGGGACGCCGTCGGGATCGTGTGAGACCGCGAAGCGCGAGGCGTAGAACCCGGCGTGGACGGGCTTGCGCATGCTGAACATGCGGTCGTTGTCGTGGAGGGCCTTGACGCGCTCGGTGGCCCAGACCTGGGCCTCGTCGTGATGGCCGCCGAGGATCCAGTAGAGCGCGAGATACGAGCCCGCGCGGACGTCGGGAATCAGGGCGTCCCGGGCCGGCAGCCGCACGTCCTTCTGCGCGCGCGTCGCGACATAGCGCCGACCGGAGAAGAAATGCGGCCCGACCATGCAGCCCGAGAAGAAATGGTCGCGCTCGTACCAGCGGTGGAACGCGACCTCCTGGCCCCGGTCGGGATCGAGGAGGCTGACGAGCACGGTGCCGACCCGGACCTCGGCGGGCGCCTCCGCCTTCTGCTTCGATCCCGTCGCCGACATGACGCCTCCTGCGATTTCGCTGCACGCGCGCAGGCTCGTCGGCCGCGGCCGAGCGTCCTTCCGCGCGAAGGGACGAGACTGCGCAGCATAGAGCCGCGCGGGACGCGGCGCCCGGGGTAGACTGGGCCGACGCCGATCGCCCCGATCGATGCGAAGCGCGAGGTCGAAGCCCGAGATGAGTATCGAGCCCTTCCAGATCGCCGTCCCCGACGCAGTCCTCGACGATCTCGCGCGCCGCCTCGATGCGACGCTCTGGCCGCAGACCCTGGACGACGCCGGCTGGGACTACGGCACCGACATCGCGACCCTGCGCGATCTC
>CAZFKD010000324.1:0-1965 GCA_964519695.1 uncultured Spirochaetaceae bacterium | reverse complement strand
GGGCCTGCTCCGCGATGATCTCGATGACTTTTCGCGCGATCTCGTCGCTCATTGGCGAAGCGGATACGACTGGCGCGCGCGCGAGGCCGAGCTGAACCGTTTCCCGCAGTTCCGCGTCCAGCTCGGCGATGCTTCCGTGCACTGCATCTGGGCGCGCGCCCAGGGCCGCGCTCGGCCGATCATGCCCCTCGTCCTGACGCACGGCTGGCCGAGCTCGTTCTACGAGCTGACCGCCGTCGTCGAGCCCCTGACGCGGGCGGGCTTCGACGTCGTCGTGCCGTCGCTGCCGGGCTACGGCTTCTCGAGCCCGCCGACGCGTCGCGGCTTCGGTGCGGGGCAGGTCGCGGATCTCTGGGTCCAGCTGATGGCGAAGCTCGGTTATGCGCGCTTCGGCTCGCATGGCGGCGATTGGGGCTCGGCCGTGACGACGGCGCTCGGCGCGCGCCATCCCGAGAAGCTGATCGGCCTCCACGTCAACATGCTCGCGCCGCCGGTCGATCCCGCGGCGCTCTCGCCCGAAGAGCGCGTCTGGTGGCAGGGCGTGCTCGACTACCGCGATCGGGAATGGGGCTATGTCCATCTGCAGCGGACGAAGCCGCAGACCCCCGCCTTCGCGCTGACGGATTCGCCGGTCGGCCTCGCGGCCTGGATCCTCGAGAAATGGTGGCGCTGGAGCGACATCGAGGACGAGCAGGGCCGCCGCGAGCTCTCGCGACGATATTCGAAGGACCAGCTCCTCACGACGATCATGATCTACTGGGTCACCCGCTCGATCGGCCCCTCCCTGCGGATGTACTACGAGACCTTCGCGAGCGGCAACCAGATCCCGCAGCCGCCGAGGATCCCCGTCCCCCTCGGCGTCGCCGCCTTCAAGGAGGGGAACCGCGTCCCGAGGGCCCTCGCCGAGCCGCATTACGACGTCGTCCGCTGGGAGATCATCGACGAGGGCGGGCATTTTCCCGGGCTCGAGAACCCGGCGAGGCTCGCCCATGAGATCATCGAGTTCTTTGCGTCGATCGCCTGATCCGATCGCGCCGAAGGAGGAACGACCGCCATGCAGATGCCCTTCTACTTCGACTACGCCTGCCCCTGGGCCTATATGGGCAGCTGCCGCGTCGAGGCCTATTTCTCGGATCTCGGCGCCCTGATCGATTTCCGACCGATCCATCTCGCGACGGCGCGGGAGACGACGGCCGGGCAGGGGCCGACGCCCGGAGAACGCAAGAGCCGCTGGCTCGCCGCCGACATCCAGGCCTGGTCCGAGCTGACCGGCGCCGAGCTCGATACGAGTCCGCGCCATCTGATCCAGCGCTCGACCCGCCTCGCCCTCGCGGCGGCGCTCGTCGCGAAAGACGCAGGCCGATTCCGCGAATTCCACTACCCGGCCTATCGCGCGCGCTGGGCGCAGGCCCGGGATCTCTCGGAGCGCGAGGTGGTTCGCGAATTGCTCGCCGGGGCCGGGCTCGACGCCGAGGCCGCACTCGCCCGGGCCGAGTCGCCGGAGCTGGGGGAACGTCTCGACCGCGAGACCGCCGACGCGATGGCGCGCGGGGTCTTCGGTGTCCCGACGGTCTTCGTCGGCGACCGGATGTTCTGGGGCAACGATCGCTTCGAGCTGGCGCGCTTCTTCCTCGAGAAGGCGCGCTGAAGCCCGCTTCTCGGGAGCGCGCTTCGGCTCAGCTCCGCGCGAGCAAGGCGAGGTCGGCGAGCTTCACGACCCGACAGCGCGGATCGTCCGGCGTCAGGGTGCCGACCTGGCGCAGGATGATGCAGCCGCGGCGATGCCCCGCCGTGTCGAGCCAGTTGGGAACGCCCGGATCGCGCCCGGCGATCACGACGCGGACCCGCCCGCCCGCGCCCGCCACGGCGCTCGCATGATTGACGCTCACGGTATGGCGGCGGTAGTCGAGGGACTCGAGCCAGTGGTTGCAGAGCTGGAGGTTCCAGTACTCGCAGGCCGGCGGC
>CAZFKD010000323.1:0-5597 GCA_964519695.1 uncultured Spirochaetaceae bacterium | reverse complement strand
GCGCTCGCCCTCGATTGCGCCCGCCAGCACCGCGAGTCGCTCGTCGGCCGGCCCCTCGAAGACGTCGAGATCGACGGCGCGAACGGCGGCGAGCGTTCCGATCGCCTCGCCCTTCCGGCGCGAGGCCAGGGCGAAGAGGCGCGCCCGCGCGGCCAGCGGATCGTCGAGGCGGACCTCGAGGTCGGCCCGGCGAATCTCAGCGACGTCCCGGGCTTCCCGGTCCGAGGTCGCTTCGATGGAGCGCTCGAGCCAGCGCAGCGCACGCCCCGGGTCGCCGGAGTCGAGCGCCGCCTCCGCCGCACGCAACGCCCAGCCATCGACGCCCGCGCCGAAGGCAGAGCTGCGCGGCAGGAGGGACTCGTACTCGAGACTCACGCCCTCGATCTTGCCCGCGTCGAAGGAGAGATCGGCGAGGCGCAGGCGCGCGGCGAGCGCGAGTCGCAGATCCGCTTCGCGTGCGATCCGGCGATAGACCATGTGGGCTTCGAAGCGGCGGCCCGAGAGGTAGAGGATCTCGGCGCGCGCGAAGGCGATCCCGCTGCGCCGCGTCTGCTCCCAGGCACCGGTCCCTTCGATCTGCCTTTGCGCGAGCGCGAGCTGCGCGGCGGCCTCGGCGAAACGATCGAGGAGCAGGAGCAGGCGCGCCCGCTCGAGCTGCAGGCAGGGCCGGTGCGGACGCTGCGCCGGCTCCCGTGCGAGCCCCTCGAGCCGGCCCTCGACGGCCAGGCGGGCCGATCGCTTCTTCGCCACGCGAGCCTCCAGGATCAGATCGAGGGCCGTCAGCGCATCGCCGTCCCCGGCGCGCTTCTCGCGGTAGCGGGCGAGCAGGCGGTTCGCCTCCTTGAATCGCCCTTCGCTCGCGCGTTCGAGGACGGGATCGACGATGCCGTCGATCGCCGCCGGGACGCAGATCGAGACCGCATCGAGGAACGGTGCGTCGAGATCGCGGCGGCCAAGGATGTCGACGGGGCTCGGCGGCGAGGACGTCGCTGCGCTCTGCGCGCTCGCCCCCGAGACCAGGCAGAACAGGCCGAGCAGCCCACACGCGAAGCGAATGCGCCGGCTGCAGGATCGCCTCATGCCGGACTCGCCGTCTCGTGGTGCTTGGCGCGCAAAACGGCGCGCTGCAGGTCATAGCTGTAGGCCACGATCGCATCGCGTTCGGCCGGCAGGATGTGGCGGAAGGCGAGCCCGAGCCGCCGGGCCGGGCCCGGCGGCATTTCGCTCGCGTCGGAGACCGCCTCCGCGATCGCCCGCACGACGCGGGCATAGGGCGCCGGCAGGAGCATCTCGACCCGATAGGCGGCGCCCCGGACGAAATCGAAGTCGACGTCGAGCGAAAGGCCCCCGCCCGAGAAGAGGACCCGGCGCCGATCCCGTCCGGAGAGCGGACGCGGCGCCTCGATCGCCGCCGCGCTCAGCAACAGATCGAGCTTGTCCTCGATCCGGCGCAGCCGTGCGAGCAGCGCCGTCCGCTCGGGCCCCTCGAGCGTGAAGGGCACCGCCAGCGGATCCGGCAACGAGAGGTCGTAGACCGCGGCTTCGATGGCCTCGGGCTCGATCGGCGAGAGTCGGACGGGAACCCAGGCCTCGACCCGGTAGTAGGCGCGGCGCACGGCTTCGTATCCGGCTCCGGTTCCAGCTTGCGGATCGGTCGAACGCGCCGCTCGTCGTTCGCCGCTTCGGAGAGTGCGTTGCCACATGGATCTCGCTCCTCGTCACGATCGTTCGCTGTTTCCGGCAGCGAGGGCGGACCCGCGATCGCAGACGTGCAGGTGGCGTGAACGCAATCCGCATGCCAGCCGATCGGCAATGAAGGCGCTCGGGCGACGCGCGGACGTTTCAACCTGGGATTCGAGATCGCGAATCGAAATCGGGCGGAAAGAGCTTGCCCTTCACGACCGGCGGCGCCGCCTCGATCCTGCGCACCGCGATCATTCGGTCGGGCCGGGGCGGGGAAGTCGGAGCTGCTCCAGACGGACCGAGAGCTCGTCGCCGTCGTAGGGCCTTCGGCAGACGGCGTCGGCCCCGAGCTCCATCGCGACGAGCACGCGGGTGCGGGTCGGCTCGTCCATCGCGATGAGGATCTTGCCGTCGCGGATCTGCTCGTTCGACCGGATCGATTCGAGCAGCTCGGCCCCGGTGCGGAAGCCCAGATCCCAGCAGACGACGAAGGCGGCGGCGCGCTGGATCTCCTCGGATGCGCCCGGATCGAACTCGCTCGCATCGACGGCGAGGATCGTGCGCGCGAGCGCCTCTTCGAGGGATTCCGCCGCGTGCCTCGACTTCTCGTCGGGATCGACGAAGACGAGTCCCGTCTTCGGCTCTTCCTGCTCTTCTTCGTCGCTCAAGACGCTGCCCGAAACCTTTCCGACGGGCCCTGCGGCGGTTCGTCGATCTGCGCGCGCTTCCTACGCTGCTAGGCCTTGACCGTGACCGCCCGGGGCATCTCACGCGCCTGGAGCCCGTGCGCGAGCACCGCCCGGCGCCGCCCCCCGAGCGCGACCCGCTCCTTGCGGAGCCGAACGAGGCCTTCGCCGCCGGCCTGCAGGATCGCGGCATCGAGGGCCGCGAGGCGCTCGAGACAGCTGCGGGTCACGGCGTTCCCGGTGCACTGCGCCGTGGCCGCCGCGCGTTCCAGGTCGGCGAATGCGATCTCCCGCCGTTCGAGCAGCGCCTCCCAGAGCTCCACGGGCGCGCCGTCGGCGAGCGCCGCGCCGAGCGCCTCGGTCGCGTCGAGCAGGGCGAAGAGCGCCGTCTCCAGACCATCGTCTTCGGCCGTCGCGGCCGGGGACCGGCTCTCGCTCATCGCAGACTCGACAGGAAGCCCTGCTGGTTCTGCAGGGACGAGACGATCCGCTCGAGCGCGCTGAAGCGCTGGACCAAGGTCTCCTCGCGCAGGGCGAGGCGCGAGTTGAACTGATCGATGGAGCGGTCGATCGTCTTCAGGCGGTCCTCGAACAGCTTGTCGCGCTCGGCGAAGAGCCCGTCGCCCGAGCGGACGATCGATTCGAGTTCCTCGCCGATCTGCGTGAAGAAGCCCGCGTCCCAGAGATCGGGCGCCGGGACCGCGCGCCGCGCACTGCTCGGCGCCTCGGGCGGTAGATTGGCGTTGTAGGCGTTCGCCTCGTCGATCTCCTGCTGGTTCTGGATCGTGTCGCGCTCCCGACCCGACAGGAACTCGTTGACCAGATTCGGGTCGCGGGCGAGGACTTCGTCGAAGCGCTCGCGATCGAGCCGCAGTCGGCCGCCCGCGATCAGTTCGATCCCGACGGCCGAGACGGTTCCGCCGGAGATTGGACGATCATTGGCGTCCCGCCCGCCCGGGCCGAAGGGATTGTTCGGATTCTGTTGGAAAGCGAAGGGCGTGCTCACCACGTCGCGCAGGCGATTCTGGACCTGCCGCAGCATGAAGTCGCCCGAGAGGGGCCCCGCCGTCTTCGTCGTCTCGTTGTAGCGCGACTGATTGTCGAGAAAGGAGACGACGTCGTTGTAGGCATCGATGAACTTCTCCACCTCCGCGGCGATCGCATCGGAATCGATGGCCACCGTCACGGTCTCCGTGATCGGCTGGTCGTTCTCGTCGAGCTCGGCGACGCCCCTCAGCTGCAGCGAGATGCCCGTCAGCACGTCGTCGACGACGTTCGAATCGCGCGTGATCGTCTGCCCGAAGAGCTGGAACTGGGCCGACTGGGCGTCGTCGGACCCGTCGAGCGCCGGTGCCTCGAGCGCGAGATCCCCGGAAATCGCGAGCTGCCCGCGCGGAAAGCCCGTCTCGTTCGAAGTGAGGACGAGCCGGAAGACGCCGTCGCTGACCTGGAGCACGTCCGCGCGCACCTTGCTCCCGTTGCCCTCCGACGCGTTGATGCGATCGCGCAGGGTCGCGAGCGAGATTGGACCGTCGTCGGCCGAGATCGTGATCGAGGTCGCCTCGACCGGCGGAGACGCGTCGGGATCGGCGTTGGGCAGCGCGATCGTGACGCTCTGCCCCTGCGCGAGGGCCGTCGCGGCGGAGGCGCTGGCGGCGCTGAACGTCGGCGAGAATCGGCGGGAGCCGCGCGCGAGCTGGTCGACCCGGATCTGGATGTCGCCGACGGACGCGCCGGCCGTCGCGGTGACCTCGATGACGCCCTCGTTGCTCGACGAGCCGGTGTACTTGAGGAACTCCTCGCTCGTCGAAGCGTTCGTCAGACGGGTGTTGCGATCATCGAGGGCGGCCGCCGCGTCGCGCAGCGCGAGCAGGCGCGTATTCAGCTGGCGGATCAGGCCCTGCTGATTCTGGATCTCGCTGCGCCGGGCCTGGATCCGATTGAGCGGTGCACGCTCGATCTGGAGCAGGCCCTCGAGCAGGGCGTTCGTATCGAGACCGCTTGCGAGTCCGCCAAATGTCGGACGGCCGCCAATTCGTGTCCCCATGGTCGATCCTCAGCGAAGGCGCTCGCTTCTCCGCGTCTCTATCGGCGGTCCGGCGCTCGATCTGAGGGGGCGCCGAAGCTCCGCATCGTCTCACCCCAGCGCTGGACACGCGGCGCGATCTCGTATTCGAGCAGGTCGGCGATCTCGATCGGGTCTTGCCCCGTCTGCGCCTGGAGCATCTCCTCGAGCCAGGGATGGATTTCACCCTGGAGCGCGCCGAGATCGCGCGCCTCGTCGGGCAGCACGGCGGAGATCGAATAGGTGATGCCAGTCAAGACCGAGAGCGAATCGAGCACGTCCGCGAGCACTGCATTCGCGCTTTCGACCCGGCCCGCGCGATAGTCGTCGACGATCGTGGCGATCGCCTCGGCGATCCGCAGCGTGTAGTCCGCGCCCTGGGCGAGCACGCTCCATGCGACGGCGCGGGATGGACGCCGCTCGACATGAACGCGCGCGACGTCGTCGAGCCGTCTCGACTCGAGCACTTCGAGCTCCTCCGGCGAGAGCGCGCGTCCGTCGACCTCGATCGCGAGGACGACCCACGGCTCCTCCGTCCCTTCCGCCTGCTCGGCACGGGCGATCAGCTCGGCGAGATTCGCGCAATCGTGCGTTTCGATGGTCGCTCGCTCGCCGTTCAGGAACAGCTCCATGCATCCCTCCTCGCGGCTCGCAGCGCGGCGCTCGCAGCGCGCGGCCGGCCGGGCCCGCTCGCCATGGAGCAATGCACGTGCCAAGCCTGCGCCGGGCGACGGCGCTTGCCCCGGCATCCTGGCGAGCAGACTCGATGCCGGGCTCGTGCGGCCGCAGGCCCGGGGCATGCGACTTGCAACCGCGAAGAGGACGGCGACACCGGTCCGGATCGGGACCGCGCGCGCCCTGCGGAGGATTTCGAATTGAAGGGCGACGTTTCGAATCGAACGGCCCGGCCGGAACGGGCGGCCCCCGCCGTCCGCTTCATCGCCGAGGTTTCGAGCAACCATCATCGCGATCTCGCGCGGGCGCTCGAGTTCGTCGACCGCGCCGCCGAGATCGGCTGCGACGGCGTCAAGTTCCAGCTCTTCCGCATCGATGCCCTGTTCGCGCCCGAGATCCTCGCGAAGAGCGAGATGCACCGCGCCCGCCGCGCCTGGGAGCTGCCCGAGGCCTTCCTCGCCCCCCTCGCCCGCCGCTGCCGCGAGCGC
>CAZFKD010000322.1:0-5601 GCA_964519695.1 uncultured Spirochaetaceae bacterium | reverse complement strand
TCCGAGATGAAAAAGACCGGGTCCCCCGGATCCAGCGCCTCGCTCAGATGCGCCGGGAACAGAGATCCCTGATGTTGTTCGTACGACTTGAACTCAATCTCACCGCCCATGGCTGCCATACTTACCGAATGGCGAGTCTTGGGTCACGCTCCTAGGCGGCCACGGGCGGCGACGACGGCGGACGGCCGCCTACGATCAAGAATGCGCCGAACACGACGAGCGCGATGCCGATCCACTGGGCCTCGGAGAGGTCGAGCGCGACCCGTGCATTGAGTCGCCAATGCTCGATCACGGCGCGCCCGATCCCGTTCAGGACGAGATACTCCCCCATCAACGAACGACTGCGTTTGCGACGCCACCAGAGATACGCGCTGACCGGCAGCAGCCACATCGTTTCGTAGAGCATCGTCGGATGGACGGGGTAGTCGACCGGCGGAAGTCCTTGCGGGAACGCGACGCCCCAGGGCAGGTCCGTCGCGCGTCCATAATCGTCGCCGACGAGGAAGCAGCCGATCCGACCGATCGCCTGACCGACCGCCAGCGAGATCGCCGCTGCGTTCGCGAAGGGCACGACCGGCACGCCGAGCGTCTGGCAGCCGATGTATCCGCCGAGGGCACCACCGATCAGTCCGCCATAGAAGACCAGCCCGCCCCGGGAAAAAAGGGAGTCGAAGAAGGGAACGCCTTCCCGCCACCAGAAATCGACGGCGTAGTAGAGCTTCGCGCCGAGCACGCCGCCGAGCATGATGTAAATGAGCAGGTTCGCCGCGGCCTCTGGATCGAGGCCCTCTTCACGCATGCGGGGAAGGGCGATCCAGTATCCGACCAGAAATCCGATCGCCATCATGGCGCCGAAGCTGCTGATGGGCCAACCGAGGATCGGGAGCTCGAAGAGGATCGGGTACATCGCGCCTCGCGTGGCGCGCACGGTACGCGACGCGACCCATCCGGGCAATCGCGGAGCCCCGACGCGTGGCTCGCGTGTCGGGGTCCCGGTATTCTCGCCGCGCGCGGCCTTTCGCTGGGCGAGGGAGAGAGACGAGATGCGATCGCGTCCGCACCGAGATCCGATCGATCCTCCCGCCTCGCTCACCCCCGCCGCGATCGCCATCCGCCGGGTCGCGACGTGGGGCCTCGTGCTGCTCGCCGGGCTCCTGATCCTCGATGGCCCGGTGTTCGAACGCTTGCGTTCGCCCGCGAGCGCCATCGCCGAAGACGCGATCGAAGCGACTCGTCCCGCGGTTCGTGCGGCGCTCGGCGCCCATCTCCGCAGCCGTCATGCCCAGCTCTCGCGTGAAGAGCAGGATCGCGTCGTCGAGGCGGTGCTGCGCGGGAGCCGCCGCCACGGTCTCGATCCCTACCTCGTGACCGCCGTCTTGCTGGTCGAGAGCGATGCCCGGCCCTGGGCGGAGAGTGGCAAGGGCGCGATCGGCTTGATGCAGGTCATGCCGCACATGGCGGCCCAGCTCGATCTGGCCGGCAATCTCGCGACCATCGAGAGCAACATCGAAGCGGGTTGTTTCATCCTGGCCGACAACATCCGTCGACTCGGAGAAGAGCGCGGCATCTCGTCCTATTTCTGGGGCCGCCAGATCCGGGGCGTCGCGTATCTCGAGAAGGTCCAGCGCGCGCGGGCGCGGGTGCGCGACGCGAGTCATTCCTGAATGGCGCTGCGACTGCGCCGCCGCGAAGGGCAGATCGCCCTCTCCGATCGGGGCGAGCGGTACGCCTACGCCTGGCTCCCGCCGGACCCCAGTCGCGCCCTGATCCTGGTCCACGGCTATGCGGAGCATGCAGGGCGTTATGAAGAGATGGCGGCCCATTTCGCCGCTCGGGGATTCGCTGTCCATGCCTGCGACCAGGCGGGCCATGGTCGTACGCGGGGGCCGCGCGGACACGTCGATCGTTTCGAGCGCCTGCTCGATGAGCTCGCGACCTTCGTCGAGCGGGTCCGATCGGAGCATCCCGGTCTGCCCGTCGTGCTCGCCGGACACAGCATGGGCGGGCTCGTCACCGCCGCGACCGCGGCCTTCCGGCGCCCGAACGTCGACCGGATCGTGCTGTCCGGAGCGCTCCTCGAGCTGGAGACGACGGCGTCGCTCGACCGCCGGCTTCGGCTGCTCGCGGCGCGAGCGCTCTCGCTCGTGGCGCCGAGAATCGGCCTCGCGACGGGGCTCGACGCCGCTGGACTGTCGCGGGATCCGGAGGTCGTGCGCCGCTACCTCGAGGATCCGCTCGTCGAAGACCGGATGAGCGCACGCTTCGCGGCGGGGCTGTTCGAGACGGTCGCGCGCGTGCGCGAAGCTGCGGAAGGGATCGAAAAGCCGATCCTCATCCAGCACGGCGAAGCCGATCCGATCTGTCCCGTCGCCGGGAGCCGCCGCTTCCACGCAGGCCTTTCGCCCGCGATCGCCGAACGCAGCCGAATTTCGGTCTATCCTTCGCTGCGTCACGAGATCTGGAACGAGCCGGAGCGGGTGGCGATCTGGCAGGACATCCTGGATTGGCTCGATGGCTGAGCGCGTCGGGGTCCGGCGATCTGCCGAGGCCGCGAATCGACGAGGAGGCGGAGTGGACGGTTTGACGCATCTCGACGCGAAGGGGCGGGCGCGCATGGTGGACGTGGGCGCCAAGCCGATCACCCGGCGCATCTGCATCGCGCGGGGTGCAGTGCGCATGCGGCCTTCGACGCTGGCGCGCATCGTCGAGGGTCGGATCGCGAAGGGCGACGTCTTCGCGACGGCGCGCATCGCGGGGATCCAGGCAGCCAAGCGGACGTCGGAATGGATTCCCCTGGCGCATCCCATGCCGCTCGATTCCGTCGAGGTCATGCTGGAGCCCGCGCCGGACGGCAGCGGGATCTCGATCGAGGCGCGCGTACTCGCCCACTGGCGAACCGGGGTCGAAATGGAGGCCCTCGTCGCCGTCGGGGCGGCCGGTCTCACCGTCTACGACATGTGCAAGGCCGTCGATCGTGAAATGGTGGTCGACGCCATCCGGCTGGTCGCGAAGCAGGGCGGCAAGAGCGGGCGCTTCATTCGCGACGGGGAGGACGCGATCGATCTCGCGCCCGAGAAGGGGACGGAATGACGAGACGAGCGCAGACCTTCGCGGTGGCTCGGGAACCGAACGGTCACGACGAGAGCCGGATGGGATCCCATGGGGCCGGGGCCTGGCCGTACGATTGCCGATGGGGTGCCGGCTCGTGAGCGGTCCGAAATCCGATCCGACCGTCGCCGAAGCCGAATCGGCGCCGGAACCCGACGAGGACAATCGGGGTCTGTCGCGCGAGAGGCGACCCATGACCTACGAGTTCGTCGAGCGGGGGACCATGCTGGGGGGGGCCAATTCATTGGCACGCGACGTGTCGGGGCCACGTGTCGTCGTCGAAGATCCGGACGGAGAGCTCGTCTCGCGCTGGCAGGCCGGTGACGAGAAGGCCTTCGAAGAGCTGATCACGCGGCACGAGCGACGGGTCTACCGGCTTCTCTACCGCATGATGGGCAGCCGCGAAGACGCCGAGGATCTGACGCAGGAGACCTTCCTGTCCCTGCATCGGCATGGCCATCGCTTCCGTGCCGAATCCCGGTTCTCGACTTTCATCTACCGCGTCGCGGCCAACGCCGCGTTGAACCGTCGCCGGGCCCTGGGCCGTGGTCGGACCCGCATCGAGAAGCTCAAGTCGCGCAACGACGCGGGCGACGACCTGCCGAGCTCGCCGCGTGATCCGGAAGACGCCGCACTGGGTGGAGAGATGTCGCTTCACGTGCGTGCCGCGCTGGAGAAACTCTCACCGGCGCTGCGCATGCCGGTGGTCCTGTACGACATCGAAGGGCTCGCCTATGGCGAGATCGCAAAGGTTCTCGGCGTCGCCGAAGGCACGGTCAAGTCACGCATCCACCGCGCACGGCAGGCGCTTCGCGCGGAATTGAAGGAGCTGCTGGGCGCGAACCCGGCAGTCGAGGGCATCTGAAGTGAATCACGCAGTGGTGACCGAAAATCTGGCCGATTACCTCGAGGGCGATCTCGCGCTCGACCTGCGCGCCCTGGTCGATGCGCATCTCGACGGGTGCTCGACCTGCGCGACCGAGGTCCGGGAAATGCAGCAGACGATCCGGCTGCTGCAGGCTCTGCCCGAGCCGGAGCCGCCGGCGATGATCGCCGCGAACGTGATGCGTCGGATTCGTGCCGGCGAGACGCAACCGAGTCTGTTCCAGCGGATCGAGCGGGGACTCGGCAGCATTCTCGAGCCGAGCTTCGTATTGCCCTCTGCGGCGATGGCGATCGCGGCAATCGCGATCTTCGTGATCCAGGGACGCGAGCCTGTCGCGGTCGTCACCGGGACCGACCCGGAACCGGCGGCCCGCCGGGCCGGGGAATCGCTCGCTGCGAATTCCGCCGCGTCGGCGATCGGACTCTCGAGCCAAGAAGAGGAGCGGAGCTTTGGCGCTTCGGCGGCTCGAGAAGCGGTGATCTCCCCGGTCGCCCCGCAGAGCGTCGTGGCGCGGTCGCCGGTGCCGGCGCCGGCGCGGGACTCGGTCGAACCGGGCCGCCCGGATTCCGCCCGCGAGGTCGTGCGCGTCGACGCGACCCTGGCGGCGAGAAATCCCTCCGAACGTCTCGATGGGCGATCGGCGACGAGCGCATCCGAGCCCGTCGAGATGCAGGGCGCAGCCGGTCGGGCGGCGAGGTCGCCCTGGGACGAGCGGCAGCGCGTCGCAATCGCAGCGGCGCCCGCTCGCCCCGGTGCGGGGGGCTCGATCTTCGGGGCGCCCGTCCTGGCCCAGGGCTTCGCGCCATCTTCGCCGACGGCCGCGTCGAATCGTGGGTCCGGAGCACTCTCGAATACGGTCTCCACGGCGGTTCCGACTGCGCTCTCTCGCCCGGTGGCTGGAGAGGCCCGACGCGTGACCGGTAAGAACTCGGGCTCGCGCATCGAGGATTCCGGCGGCGAAGATCCGCGCGATGCGTGGCTCGCCCGGGCGCTCGAGGATCCGGTCGATTTCGCGCACTACATCGCCCGCCCCAATCTCGCCGAGCAGGAGCTCTGGGTGGCGCGCTTGGCAGAGCGGGCGAATGCGCGGGGTCTCCTGGACGAGGTGATCGACGCGCTGCGGAACGCGGGAGACGAGAAGGCGGGCTGGCTGGCCGAGGACTTCTCCGCCGCGGCGGAGTCCGGGCGATCGAGCGAAGTCGGGCTCGATCGATGAGCGCGACGGTGCCGATCGCGGCCGATCCGATCGCCGACGGATGCAAGTGGCGGTCCGGGATCGCGGTCTGCCGAGTCCGGTGTGGTCGTGCGTTCACGCGACGTGAAGCCGCGCTGACGACGTGACCTTCGGCGTCCGGGACCCGACCCTCTCGATTCGTTGCGAGGGGAGAGGGCAGGGTGTCTCGTCCGCTGGCCGAACCGTCCGAATTCGTCGTTGATCGAAGGTCGAAGGGAGCGATCCCGTCGGACCGCCTCGAATGGCCGCGCGAGCGACTCGCGCGCGACGGGGCGGCCCGCCTCTCGCTCGAAGACCTGGTGGCGCTGGTCCTGCGCAGTGGCGCTCGGCTGGGCGATGCGCGAACGCTCGCGAGGCGCCTGCTCGACGACGC
>CAZFKD010000321.1:0-5611 GCA_964519695.1 uncultured Spirochaetaceae bacterium | reverse complement strand
GCGACTGCATGAGCCACTGCACCCAGAACGCGCCCATCTCGATCGACGCGAGCCGCAGGTTCGGGAAGCGCTCGAACAGGCGATGGGAGATCAGCGCGGCCATCAGGTCGAAGGGCGCCTTGTGGGACATCGCGACCGAGCGCAGCGGCGACATCGCGAAGCTCTCGATCGAGCCGCCCTCGCCCCAATCCGACATGTACTCGCCGTAGCCCGAGTCGCCGCCGTGGTACACGACGGTGATCCCCTCGTCGTTCACGATCTTCCAGAAGGGATCGAAGTACGGATCGGCCGGCGAGCGCGAGCCCGCCTTGTTGTAGATGAAGGAGGGGCGCATCACGATGAAGCGCGCGTCGTTCGAGAGCGCCCACTCGAGCTCTTTGATCCCGCGCTCGCGATCCATGAGCGAGATGTAGGGCGCCGCGTAGATGCGCTCCTTGTAGGCGAAGCCCCAATCGTCGAGCAGCCAGCGATTGAATGCCTCGAACGCGGCGTGGACCGCCTCCGTGTCGTGCTTCAGCGCCTCCTCCATGCCGACGCCGAGGGTCGGGAAGTAGATCGCCTTCTCGATCCGCTGCCCGTCCATGACCGAGAGGCGAACGTCGCGGTCGCGATACTCGGGGCGGATCGGCTCGAGGGCGCCGAAGGCATCCTTGATGCTCTTGCCCTCGGGATTGATGCCGCGGTAGTAGTCGTCGAGGCAGCCCGGCCGCGCGACCGGATCGAAGGTCGGGTTCGGGATGAAGCGATTGACCTTGCCGGCGACGAGCAGCTCCTTGCGGTTGCCGAGCTGTGCCCAGCTCATGCAGCGGCGCTTCATGCGCGGATCCATGTGGCGCAGGAAGGCGTCCTCGGCCTCGTAGTAGTGGTTGTCGGCATCGAAGAGCAGGAACGGCAGGTCGGCCATCGGCGGTATTCCTCGCAGCTCCGCGCTCGGGCGGAGTCGGATCTCGAGCGGTTTCGTTTCCGGGATTGCGTCCGGGCGGAGAATATCCCCTCATGGGCCGGCTGAGTATCCCCCCATTCGCTACCTCTCCGGCGCCATGTCGCCGACCTTCACGAACGCCGATCGCAGCCCGCTCGAGACCCTGCTCGCCCTCCTCGACCTCGAGCCGACCGCTCCGGACGTCTACCGCGGCCGCAGCGAGCCCGCGCTGAACGGGCGCATCTTCGGCGGCCTCGTCTTCGCCCAGGCGATGTCGGCCGCGCAGGCGACCGCGGACGGCCGCCCCATCCATTCCGCGCATGCCTATTTCATGCGCCCCGGGAATCCCGACGTCCCGATCGATTACGAGGTGGCGCGCGTCCGCGACGGCCGGAGCTTCCATACCCGCAGTGTCCTCGCCCGGCAGGGCGAGCCCGCGATCTTCGACTTCATGGCCTCGTTCCACGAGAACGAGCCGAGCCCCATCCACGAAGCGCCCGTCGTGATTCCGGGCGAGCCCGACGGCGAGGAGTACGAGGCGGGCATCCTGCGCGCCCTGCGCGAGCGCGGCATCGATCTGCCCGCCGAGAAATTCGGCCAGGGCCCCGTGCAGATCCTCGTCGAAGGGGGGCTCGAGATGACCGCGACCGCGCCACGCAAGCCCGAGCTGCGCGCCTGGCTCCGGGCGCGCGGTCCGATGCCGGACGATCCCGCCCGCCACGCCGCCGTCCTCGCCTACGTCTCGGATCTCCTGATCACGGTCGTCGGCGCCTACCCCTTCGATTTCCGCTTGATGAGTCCCGGCATCTCGTCGGCGAGCCTCGACCACGCGATGTGGTTCCACGAGCCGCCCCGGATCGACGACTGGATCTACGTCGTCCACGACAGCCCCGTCTTCAAGGGCTCGCGGGTCCTGGGCCGCGCGCTCTTCTATGCTCGCGATGGCCGGCTCGTCGCCTCGGCCGTCCAGGAAGGCCTCGTCCGCAACGAGCGCTGGCCCTCCGCTGCGAGCCTCCGCCACAGCCCCAACGTGCGAGGAACCCCGAAATGACCGCGAACACGCAGATCGTCCACCGCTCCTGCCCGACCTGCGAGGCGAGCTGCGGCCTCGACGTCGAGATCGATGCGAGCGCCCGGCGCGTGATCCGCATCGAAGGCGACGCCCGGGACCAGCGCAGCCAGGGCTACCTCTGCCCCAAGGCCTACGCGATGAAGGAGATCTACGAAGATCCCGAGCGCCTCCGCCGCCCCCTGCGCAAGCGCGAAGACGGAACGTGGGAGGAGATCGACTGGGATACGGCGCTCGACTACGCCGCGCAGCGCCTGAACGCGATCAAGCAGGCCCACGGCGCGAACGCGAACGGCTTCTACATCGGCAATCCGACGGGCCACAACGTCGGCGGCCAGCTCTATCTCCCGGCGCTGATGAACGCGCTCGGAACCCAGCGCTCCTTCTCCGCCGGCACGATGGACCAGTTTCCGCAGAACGTGGCGCTCCACAACCTGCTCGGCGAGCCGTGGATGTTCCCGATCCCGGATCTCGAGCGGACGGATTTCTTCGTCTGCATGGGCGGCAATCCGCTCGTCTCCCAGGGCAGCCTGATGTCCGGGCCGAACATCAAGAAGCGCCTGCAGGCGATCATCGCCCGCGGCGGCCGCGTCGTCACGATCGATCCGCGCCGGACCGAGACCGCCGAAATCGCGACGGATCATGTCTTCATCCAGCCCGGCGCCGACGCCCATTTCCTGCTCTCGGTCTGCCACGTGCTCTTCGCCGAAGGCCTCGCGAAGCCCGGCCGCCTCGCGGCGTTCACCGATGGCATCGATCGCGTCCGCGAGATCGCCGCGCGTTATTCGCCCGAGCGCGTCGAGGCCGCGACGGGCATCGCCCCCGAGACGACACGCCGGCTCGTGCGCGATTTCTGCGCCGCCAAGGGCGCCTGGTACGGCCGGATCGGGCTCTGCACCCAGGAATTCGGCACCCTCGCGAGCTGGCTCGTCTACGTCGTCAACGTCCTGACGGGCCGCCTCGACGCCGAGGGCGGCATGCTCTTCCCGCGCCCGGCGACCGGCCGCTCCGAGCCGGGGCGCCCGGCCGAGCCCTTCGTCTACGGCCGCTACAAGACCGTCGCGCGGGGGATTCCCGAGGTGACGGGCCAGATTCCGTGCGGCCTGATGGCCGAGGAGATGGAGGCAGCGAGCGCCGGCGACGCGCGCATGCGCGGCTTCATCACGGTCATGGGCAATCCCGTCCTCTCCGCGCCCAACGGCGAGCGGCTCGCGGCGGCGATGGACGAGCTCGACTTCATGGTCTCCCTCGACATCTATCTGAACGAGACGACGCGGCATGCGGACCTGATCCTGCCCTCGACCGTCCAGATGGAGCACGAGAACTACGACTTCCTGTTCGAGACGACGAGCGTCCGGAACTTCGCGCGCTGGTCGCCCGCGGTCTTCACGCCCGAGGCAGATCAGCGGGACCATTGGCGCATCCTCGTGGAGCTCGGCGCGCGGATGGCCGGCGCGCCCTGGGAGGTGGTCGACGATCTGATGATCAAGGGCCTGCTCGCGATGGTCGTCGGCCCGGGAACGCGCTGCCCGGACGTCACGCCCGACGAGGCTTTCGCGAAGCTCGAGGATCGCCACGGCCCGATGCGCATGATCGAGGCGCTCATCCGCGTCGGCCCCTACGGCGACCGCTTCGACGAGGCCTCGGACGGCCTGAACCTCGCGCGCCTGCGCGCCGCGGAGCACGGCCTCGACCTCGGCCCGCTCGAGGCGAACCGGCTGCCCGCGGCGATGCCGATCCCGCGCATCCAGCTCGCGCCCGACTACGTCGTCGCCGACCTCGATCGCCTCGAGCAGGGGCTCGCCGAACGGAGCCGCGCCGACCGCCTCGTGCTCGTCGGCCGGCGCCAGATCCGGAACATGAACTCCTGGCTCCACAACCTGCCCGCCCTCGCGAAGGGTCCCAACCGCTGCACGCTCCTCATCCATCCCGACGACGCCGGGAAGCGGGGCCTCGAGACCGGCAAGCGCGTGCGCGTCGCTTCGCGGGTCGGCGAGATCGAGGTCGAATGCGTCGTGTCGGACGAGATGATGCCCGGCGTCGTCAGCCTGCCGCACGGCTACGGGCATCAGCTGCCGGGCGTGCGCCTCTCGGTCGCCCAGAAGAAGCAGCCGGGCGCCTGCTCGAACTACCTGACGGACGAGCTCGCCCTCGACGTGCCGTCGGGGACGCACGTCGCGAATGGGATCCCGGTCGAGGTGCGGGCGCTCTGACAGGCCGCGGAAAACCGCTTCCGAACGCCTTGCCCAGTGGTCCGGTCGAGCTGCGCGGGGTTCGTGGCTCGGCCGCACGCGTCGAGACTCGCCGGCGCGTCCCTCGCCGTGCTGCGCGTGCGACCCTTACATCTCACCCCGCACAGCTCGACCGGCCCACCCGGATGCCTGCGCTGGCCGTCCTTGCCGCGTCCTGCCCTGTTCAGGGTGCGAACGCCAAGCTTCTCAGACGGACCAGGTTGTAGGCCGCCGCGGTGAACGTGAACGTCCAGTCGGTCTTCTCCCGACCCCGGTGCCTCAGCTTGCGTCAGACGGGCATCGACCACGAGCCCGTGACGGTTCTCCGTCAGCGCGTGACCCATGTAGGTGAGCTTCGAATCCTTGCCCTTCTTGCGGAACAGACGGGACTCGGGATCGGTCGTCGAAGCATGCGTCTCGTTCAGCCGCTTCTCTCCGTGGAACGAGACCGTCGCGTTGCGCGATCCGCCCCCTGCAACGTCCTTCCGATCCTTGGGGCCGTTCTTCCGCTGGAAGCTCTTGTGACTCGCACAGGCCTCGATGAGGGTTCCGTCCACGGTGAAGTGCTCCGAAGACAGCAGCTTCCGCTCCCGAGCCTGCATCAGCACCGCATCGAAGAAGGCCCGGGCGATCTCGCCCGCGATCAACCGGTCCCGGTTCTTGTCGAAGGTCGTCGGATCCCAGATCGGATCATCCAGGCCCAGCCCAACGAACCAGCGGAAAAGCAGGTTGTACTCGAGCTGCTCGACCAGCTGCCGCTCGCTTCGAACCGAGTACAGGATCTGGATCAACAGGGCTCGGAGCAGCTGCTCCGGCGGGATCGGGGGCCGGCCCGTGACCGAGCAGATGCGCGAAAAGTCCCCCGAAAGCGACTCGAGGGCCCGATCGACCATCGCTCGCATGGGGCGCAACGGGTGACCCTTGGGAATCCGCGCCTCCAGCGACACGTAGCTGAACATCGAACCCTGTTCGCGGACCTCTCCTCGCCTAGCGACCCCCTCGATCGCTATCTACCATGAAAGGGTGGGCCTTTCCGCAGCCTGCTAACGCGAGGTCGAAGCGACTCGAGCCATTCTGATCAGTCAGCCACAATGCAGCTGACTGATCCGATCGTTCCGAGCCTTCACGAACGCGATGCTCCGTTCCCGGTACGACAGATAGGTCTCCAGATCCGTCGGAACTGACGGCGTCAAACAATCGTCGAAGGGCATCAGGAACCTCACCTGCTCGAAGTCCTCCGTGGTCAGGTCTCGAAGCAAGAAGAACTCCACATAGCCCCGAAAGTCCTCGAAGAGCGAAAAGAAACCGCTGTAACGACTCAATGTGGCGCTCAGCGGACTGCTCTCGGATCGGTAATGGCGACGGATGCACTCGAGTGTCAGGTCGAGT
>CAZFKD010000320.1:0-5616 GCA_964519695.1 uncultured Spirochaetaceae bacterium | reverse complement strand
CGGCCGCGTTCGACGACGAGCACGCGCAATCCGCCGTCGGCGAGCGCCGTCGCGGCGGTGCCGCCCCCCATGCCCGATCCGATCACGACGGCATCCTGATCCGGCATGCGCGGGCAGCAAACCGCAACGGCGTACGGCCGTCGAGACGCCGCGAGCCGAGTTTTTTCAATGCTCACGGCCCCGCCACGACATCGTCATGCCATCGGGGGATCGTCGCGTCGACCTCCCCGGGAATCCCGGTGCTGCAGCGGTCGGCGAGGCAACGAGCGGCTGAAGTCGTCTCGGGGAGGTCACTCCCGCCGCGGAACGTCCTCGAGCGCGGCGTCGAGGACGCGCAGCCAGACCGCCTCCGCGCTCGGGCCGAGCACGGGCGCCGACTCGGGCAGGCGTGCGCGCGCATCGCAGGCCCAGACGTCGCGACCTGATTTGCGATCCCGCGCGCGCAGGGCGATCACCGCCTCCGGCTTCCGCACGATCCGGCTCGCGCTGGCGTCGGGATCGCTGCTCCAGGTCCGGCGTGCCGTGCGTTCGCTGCGCGCTGCGATCTCGAGCACGAGGTCGCTCGATGCGGCGGTTCCGATTGCATAGCCCCGCTGCTCGAGCAGGCGCTCCGCGTCGGCGCGCAGCGCCTCGGCGATCGCCGGGGCGACGGGCTCGGACCCGGGCTCGGCGGCGGCCTCGGCCGGGGCGGTCTCGGCGCTCACGAGCGCGACGTGGATGATTCCGGCGCGCGCGATCGGTGCCGCATCGCTCGCTTCGACGGCGACGCGCGGGGAGATGCAGCCCGCGAGTGTCGCGAGCGCGACGAGCGCGGCGGCGATCGAAGCCGGCGGAGCGAAGCGGATGGCGATCTTCATCATGACGGGTCCTCCTCGACCTCCTGGTCGATTTGATGCGTGGTCGGTCTTGCCGGAGCGAATGCCGCGGCCGCGTCCGGCTCAGCCGATCGCCTGCGCCGCTTCCTCGGCGCATTCGAGCATCCATTCGACGCGCTTCATGACGCTGCCGAGATCGGACGACGCGCCGAGCCCGCCGCCGGCGCCGGCGCGCAGGCGCGCGACGACGCCCTCGACGAGGCAGGCCATCTTCCACCAGCTGAAGGCGCGGTAGTAGTCGATCTGCGAGAGGTCGAGCCCCGATTTGCGGGCGTACATCGCGATCGCCTCGGCGCGGCGCGGGAAGGCGGGATGGCGGGTCGGGGAGGGCGATCCGAAATCGGTCGGGTCGTCGGGATCGCTCCAGTAGAGGATCGACCAGACGAAATCCGCGACCGGATCGCCGAGCGTGCAGAGCTCCCAGTCGAGCACGGCGACGACGCGGTCGTCCGGGCCGAGGACGGTATTGTCGAAGCGATAGTCGCCGTGGACCAGGCCGACGCGCTGCTGGGCGGGGATCGCCTTCGAGAGCCGGGCATGGAGCGCATGGACGAGCGGGAGCTCGCGGGACTTCACGGCTTCGTATTGGCGCAGCCAGCGCGAGAGCTGGCGCTCGACGTAGTCGTCGCGGCGCCCGAGATCGCCGAGCCCCACGGCGTCGGCGTCGAGGGTATGCATCGCGACCTGGACGTCGATCAGGGATTCGGCGGCGCGCAGGCAGCGGGCGGCGTCCATGTCGGCGGCGTCGGCCGGGCCGCGCAGGATGCGGCCTTCGGCGAAGGCCATGACGTAGAACTCGGCGCCGATCAGCGACGCATCCGCGCAGTAGGCGATCGCTGCGGGCACGGGGACACCGCATTCCCGGTGACCGTCGAGAGCGGCGAGGATCTTCCACTCCCGCGCCATGTCGTGGGCCGTCGCGACGCGGGCGCGCTCCGGCGGTCGGCGGAGCGCCAAGCGGCGGCCGTACCGGGTCTCGACGCGGTAGGTCAGGTTCGAGCCGCCCGCGGCGACGAGCTCGAAGCGCAGCTCGCCCTGCGCGCCCTCGACCCGCTCCGCCAGCCAGCGGCTCACCGCCGCCACGTCGAGCCCCCGCAATCCGCCCTTCGCCGCCTCGCTCATCTTCTGCTCCGCCTTCCGCTGCACCTCGAAGCGCGACCGCCCGCATCGCTGCGCGCAATCGCATGGCGAAGCTATCACACGCGCCGCGGCTCACGCGCCGATCGATTCTGGCGTATACCCCGCCCGGGGCGCGCGCGGCGGGATCGCGCCGCGCGAGAGCGGGGAGCCAGCGGCGTGGGCATCGAGCGTGAAACGCGCGCATCGCTCGAAGCGGGGAATGCGGGACCGGGGGGCGGGGCCGAGTCCGGTCGCGCGGCCGTCCATCCCGTCGTCCTGACCTTCCGGCTGCCGCACTACGCGCGGCTCTGGAGCTCGAACCTGCTCCAGTTCATCTGCTTCCAGGTGCTCTTCCTGGCCATGCAGTGGCTGGTGACGTCGATCTCGCCGCTGCGCAGCGCGGTCGGCCTGATCGGCTTCGTCCAGGGCGGCACGATCGCGCTCTTCTCGCCGATGGCGGGCGTCGTCGTCGATCGCGCGCCCAAGCGCAACCTGATCATCGCGGGCCGCTTCGCGATGGCCTTCATCTCCCTCTCGGTCGGCCTGCTCGTCTGGTCCGGGCAGGTCGCCTACTGGATGCTGATCGCCGTCTCCGTCTTCGGCGGCCTCGTCGCCTCGGTCCTCGGCCCCGCGACCCAGACCTATGTCGTCGACGTCGTCGGCCGCGAACGGACCCATGAGGCGGTCTCGCTGAACGCGATGGGAACCTCGTTCGGGACGATGGGCGGCGGCGCGCTCGCGGGCGTCCTCGTCGGCGCCGTCGGCCTCGTCGCGACCTATCTCTCCGCCGCCCTCGGCGTCCTGATCGCGGCGCTGCTCGTCGTCGGGATCCCGACGCTCGGGGCGGTGGCGCGGCCGGACGGAGCGCGCTCGCCCTGGGCCGATCTGCGCGAGGGCTATGCCTACGTGCGCGAGCGGCCGCCGCTGCTGCTCGCGCTGCTGGCCTGCGCGATGGCGCTGTTCAACGGCGCGGTGAACCCGATGCGGCCGATCTTCGCGCGGCATGTCCTCGACGTCGGCGCCTCGGGCTTCGGCATGCTCTCGGCGGCCCACGGCGTCGGGACCTTCATCGCGGCCCTCGGCGTCATGCTGCGCCCGCCGCATCCGCGCCACGTCGGCCTGCTGATCACGGGGACGATGCTCGGTTATGCGGTCGGCCTCGTGCTCTACTCGCTCGCCTTCTCCTTCGGCTGGGCGCTCGGCGTCGAGGTCTGGCTCGGGTTCACGGGACAGCTCTGGAACGTGGTCGCGGTCGTGGGCTTCCAGCTCGCGGTGCCCGAGGCGATGCGCGGCCGGGTCCTCAGCATGGTCTTCACCCTCGCGCAGCTCGGCTTCGTCGGCATCCTCGCGGTCGGCGCCCTGGCCGACGCGGTCGGCGACCAGATCGCGCTCGCGATCTTCGGGGCGATCCCGACCGTCCTGCTGACGGGGCTGCTGGCGTTCGGCTGGAAGACGCTGAAGCAGATGGGCCGCGGGGAAGGGGCGGAGGGACAGGCATGAAGTGGATCGCGATCACGCTGCTGGGGCTGGCCCTGCTCGCCGCGGGCGCCGTGGGCGGCTATTTCGTCTATCTGAGCCGTGCGGGCGCGGATTCGGCCTTCTTCGAGTCGGAGATCGAGGCCTTTCTCGAGGCCGATCGCGCGGCGCCGCCTTCGCCCGGGCAGATCGTCTTCTATGGCAGCTCGAGCATCCGCTTCTGGACGCGCCTCGAAGCCGACATGGCGCCGCTGCCCGTCGTGAACCGCGGCTTCGGCGGTGCGCATCTCTCGCATCTGGTCCACAACGCCTCCCGCGTCGTCATTCCCCGGGCGCCGCGCGCGGTCGTCGTCTACGCCGGCGACAACGACATCGGCTCCGGCAAGAGCGCCGAGACGGTCGTCGCCGACTTCGAGGCGCTCGTCGCGCAGCTGCAGGCCTCGCTGCCCGAGGTCGATGTCTACTTCCTCTCGATCAAGCCGTCGCGGCTGCGCTGGGCGCTCTGGCCGGAGATGGCGCGCGCGAACGAGGCCATCCGGGCCCGGGCCGAGGGCGATCCGCGCGTGCGCTTCATCGACGTCGGACAGGTCCTGCTCGGCGCCGACGGCCGGCCGGATGCGCGCTTCTTCCGCTTCGATGGCCTGCATCTGAGCGAGCCGGGCTATGCGGCCTGGCGCGCCGTCGTCGCGCCGATCCTGATGGAGGCCTACGGCGCGGGCCGCGCCGCCGCCCCCCTGCGCTAGTCTGCGCGCGAACGCGCTTCGGGGAGGATCGCTGTGCAGGGAATTCGATCGATCGTGCTCGTCCTGGTCATCTCTTTCGCCTCTCTGTCGCTCTCGGGCTGCGGCTACAACGAGATCCAGGCGCGGGACGAGGCCGTCAAGGCCGCCTTCTCCGAGATCTCGAACCAGTACCAGCGGCGCGCGGACCTGATCCCGAATCTCGTCGAGACCGTGAAGGGCGCGGCGGATTTCGAGCAGGAGACGCTCGCGGCGGTCGTCGAGGCGCGCTCCCGGGCGACGAGCATCGAGGTGACTCCGGAGCTCATGAACGATCCGGCGTCGCTGCAGAAGTTCATGGACGCCCAGGGCCAGCTGACGAGCGCGCTCTCGCGGCTCTTCGCCGTCGCCGAGGCCTATCCGCAGCTGCGCGCGACCGACGCCTTCCGCGATCTGCAGGCCCAGATCGAGGGCACCGAGAACCGCATCACCGTCGCCCGCGGCCGCTACATCGAATCCGTGCAGGGCTACAACACGCTCGTCCGCTCGTTCCCGGCCGTGCTGACGGCGAAGGTCATCGGCGCCGAACCGAAGCCGACCTTCGAGGCCCGCGCGGGCATCGGCGACGAGCCGCCCGAGGTCCGGTTCTGATCCGCGCGGCGATCGGCGTCCCGCTCTTCGCCCTCGAGTCGCTGCTCGCGGCGCTGCTCGCGCTCCTCGTCGCGGTCCTCGTCGCGTCGCTCTTCCCGTCGGAAGCCCAGGCCCTGCTCGAGGTCCGCCCGCTCACGGCCCGCGTCCACGACGACGCCCGCCTGCTCGCGCCCGACGAGGCCCGGGCCCTCGAGGCGGAGCTCGCGGAGTTCGAGCGCGAGACGGGGCATCAGCTGGTCGTCCTCACGGTCGCGAACCTCGAAGGCGAGGCGATCGAAGCGTTCTCGCTGCGGGTCGCCGAGCAGTGGCAGGTCGGCGACGCCGAACGCGATGACGGCGCGATCCTGATCGTCGCGGCGGAGGATCGCCGGGCGCGGATCGAGGTCGGCTACGGGCTCGAAGGCGTGCTGCCCGACGCGCTCGCGGCGCGCATCCTGCGCGATCAGATGATTCCCTGGTTCCGGGAAGGCGAGATGGGGGAGGGCGTGCGCGCGGGGGCGCGGGCCGTGATGGCGGCGGCGCGGGGCGAGGTCGTCCCCGAAGCCGCACGCGGGGGACGGCGCGGCGATGGGCGCGAGCCCGGTTTCTCCGCGGCCCATGGCGTGCTGCTGGCCGTATTGGTCGGTGCCTTCGTCGGCGGCAATTTCGGGCGGCGGCGGCGCACGGTCGGGTCGATCGTCGGCGCATCCGTTTCGGGAGGGCTGGCCTTCCTGCTCACGGTCGCGATTCCGGCGGCGCTGTTCGCCGCGATCGCAGGGCTCGTCCTCTCGCTCGCC
>CAZFKD010000319.1:0-5617 GCA_964519695.1 uncultured Spirochaetaceae bacterium | reverse complement strand
CGGGACTTTTTACGGGACTTTTCACGGGACTCTTCATGGGACATGGACGAATCCCGTCTCGCCGACCCCGGCGATCGCGCGGCCCCCGACCCGGATGACGACGTCGGTCGGCGTGCCGTCGGCGCGGGTCAGGCGACCGAGGGCATCGAAGACGATCGGGTCGACCGGCGTCACGAGCGTGACGCCTTCGGGCAGGGCAACGGCGAGGGGCGCCCGCCCGCTCACGGGATCCACGAGCTCCCGATCGAAGGCGCCGCTGCGACAGCCGGAGCGCTGGCGCATGTGATAGCCGCCGGGATCGAAGTCGACCTCGACGGGGCAGCCGGAGCCGGCGGCCTGGTGCTGGGCGAGCCGGAGATCGGCGAGGGTCTGTCGATGGGCGCGCGCCGCTTCGAGCTCGCGAAGCGAGAGGAAGCGCGGCGCGGCGACGGCGCCGAGGATGCCGAGGATCGCGATCAGGACGACGGCTTCGACGAGCGTGAAGCCCGCGCCGCGACGGATGGGGAGTCGGGGGGCGGGGGTTCGGGGCATGGCTTGGCGTCGCGATGCGAGGCGATCGGTCAGGGAATCGTGATGGCGATCGCCCCGGTCGCGGTGTCGTAGTCGAAGTGGCGGCCGGGGGCGGCGTTGTAGGTATAGCGGCAGATGGTGCTGCCCTGGACCGAGGCGAGCCAGTTGGCCGCGCCGGCGGTCGCGGAGACCGACGGGGCCGAGTTCAAGAGGCCCGACCAGAGGGCGGCGCATTCCGCTGCCGTCGCCGTTCCGTCGCCGCCCGCCGAGGTCGTATTCTCCGGCCAGCCCGCATCGTTGACGCCGATGCTGCCGCCGCCTTCGACCGTGACCGCGTCGACGCCGCTCGTCGCGCCCTGCGCGATCCAGCCGGCGTGGACGAGGTTGATGCCGCTCTGGAACGAGCTGCTCATCGCCTGGACGCTCGCGCTGTGGGCGTCGTCCGCGAGGTTCACGAAGCGCGGCAGCGCGGTCGCCGCGAGGATCCCGATGATCACGATGACGACGACCAGCTCGATGATGGTGAAACCGCGATCGTTGGTCGCGCGGGTCTCTCGATTCTGCATGGGCTTCCTCGCTCTTCGTTGGATCGATTCCGATCCTGCTCGTTTCGATGTTTCCGGCGCCGATCGCACCGGTCGATTCCGGGACCTGATCGGTCGGGAAATGCGCTGGCTTGACTTTCGAGAGCGCGACGAAGAGACCTTTGCGATCCATCGCCGCCGCTCCGGTCCCCGCTCTCCGGACTAACCCCGAGATGCGGAGGCGAGCTCCCACATCGGGAGGTAGACGCCGAGCGCGAGGCCGA
This sequence comes from uncultured Spirochaetaceae bacterium, assembly GCA_964519695.1. Taxonomy (GTDB): domain Bacteria; phylum Myxococcota_A; class UBA9160; order UBA9160; family UBA4427; genus UBA4427. The sequence continues at coordinate 4,299 of CAZFKD010000319.1, read as the reverse complement.
GGACGAGCACGCCGACGATCACGATCATGATCGGCTCGATCGCGTCGCCGATCTGTTTCAGATCGAAATCGACCTCGCGCTCGTAGTACGAAGCGACCTCGGCGAGCGTCGTCTCGACGGAGCCCGTCTCCTCGCCGACCGCGATCATCTGCAGGACGAGCGGGGTGAACAGGCGGCTCGAATGGGCCGCGGCCGTCAGGGTTTCGCCCGATTCGATGTCGGATCGCATCTCGCCGATCCGGCGGGCGACGAATTCGTTGTCGACGGCGCGGGCTGCGATCGAGAGGCATTGCGTCACGGGCAGGCCGGCGCCGAGCGTGATCGCGAGCGTGCGACAGAAGCGCGCGAGCAGCGCGCGCTCGAGGATGCTTCCGAAGCGCGGCAGCCGGAGCTGCCAGCGATGCCAGGCGAGGCGCCCCTCTTCGGTCCCGGCCCAGCGCCGGACCGAGAAGCCGATGGCGGCGATCCCGATCAGCCCGACGTGCCAGTAGTCGGCGCTGACGCGCGAGGTCGCCATCAGGATCCGCGTCGGGAGGGGGAGGTCGGAGCCGAAGCTCTCGAAGAGCTTCGCGAACGGCGGGACGACGAATACGTTGATCACCGCCATCGCGACCGCGATCGAGACGAGCACCATCACCGGGTAGCGGAGCGCGCTCTTGACGCGTCGGCGCGTCTCTTCCTCGAGCGAGAGATAACCGTGGAGCCGCTCGAACGCGTCTTCTAGGCGGCCCGAGGTCTCGCCGATGTGGACGACGGCGACGAAGAGGTTCGAGAAGAGGCGGGGATGGCGTTGCAGGATCCCGGCGAGCTCGTGTCCGCGCTCGATCTCGTCGGCGACGCTCGACAGGACCTTGCGGAACTCCGGGTTGCGCATCGTCTCGGCGAGGCCGCGCAGGCCGCGGGTGATCGGGACGCCCGCGCGGATCAGCGTCGCCATCTGGCGGCAGAACATGATGACTTCGTTCAGCGTGATCGAACGCGCGTTCCACCAGCGCTGGAGCGCGGCGAACGCCGCCAACCCATCGCTCCGGGCCGCCGCGATCTCGAGCGGAACGATGCCCTTGCCCGTCAGCTCGGCGACGACGCCCGCCGTCGATCCGGCCTCGATCCGGCCGCGGATCGCGGCGCCGGCCGCCGTGCGTCCCGTGTAATCGAAGGTCGCCATCGTCGTCCGCTCGTTTCGCCGCCTAGGATTCGACCGACACCGGGGCGGCGCGCGTCTTCAGGTTTCCGCCGGTGTCTTCCTGCTCGCCCGCGATCCGGAGCACCTCTTCGAGGCTCGTGATGCCCTTCGACGCATACTCGAGCGCGCAGATCGCGAGCGGCCGGAAGCCCTGCGTCTTCGCCGCGGCCTCGATGTAGGCGTTCGTGTCGGCGCGGCGGAGCGCATCCGCCATCGCGAGGTCGAGCTCGAGCAGCTCGTAGACGCCCGTCCGGCCGCGATAGCCGGTGCCGTTGCAGCGCGGACAACCGCGGGGTTTCAGGAAGTGCAGGAATTCCGCGCTCTCGCCGGCGTTCGCGCGCAGCCACATCTTTTCCTGGCTCGTCAGGACGTGGGGCTCGGCGCAGGCCTCGCAGATCCGCCGCACCAGACGCTGGGCGAGGACCGCCGACAGCGCGGTCGCGACGAGGAATCCCTCGGCGCCCATGTCGAGCAGGCGGGCCGCGCTCGCCGCGGCGCTGTTGGTATGCAGCGTCGAGAAGACGAGATGGCCGGTCATCGCCGCGCGCAGGCCGATCTCGGCCGTCTCCTGATCGCGCATCTCGCCGATCATCACGATGTCGGGATCCTGGCGCAGGGCGGCACGCAGGACGGAGGCGAAGCTGAGCCCGATCTTGGCGTTGACCTGGACCTGCTGGATCCGCGCGAGCCGGTACTCGACCGGGTCCTCGCAGGAGATGATCTTCTTCGCCGGGTCGTTCAGCTCCGAGAGCGCGCCGTAGAGCGTCGTCGTCTTGCCGCTGCCGGTCGGGCCGGTGACGAGCACGAGGCCGTGGGGCTGATGGATGAAATGGCGGAATCGCCGCAGGATGCGCCCCGGCATCCCGATCCGCTCGAGGCCGAGCGCCCCCTGGCTCTGGTCGAGCAGGCGCATCACGACGGACTCGCCCCACTGCACCGGCAGCGTCGAGAGACGCACGTCGATCCCGCGATCGCCGATCCGGATGTTGAACCGGCCGTCCTGGGGAAGGCGCCGCTCGGAGATGTTGAGCCCCGCCATCAGCTTGAGCCGCAGGACGAGCGCCGACGCGATCCGCGCCTCCTTCATCACCTGCTCGCGCAGCACGCCGTCGATCCGCTGGCGGATGCGGAGGCAGACCTCGTCCGGCTCGATGTGGATGTCCGAGGTCCCCGAACGGACGGCGTCCTCGAAGATCGATTTCAGCAGCCGGACGACGGCGGCGTCGCTCTCACCGACGTTGGCGTCGAGCTGCGCGAGATCGAAGTCGCTGCCCGAGTCGAGCTCGTCGTGGAGCTCCTCGGCGAGGGAGTGGATCTCGCTCGCGCGCGAATAGCTGCGGTCGATCGCGGCGAGCAGCTCCGACTCCCGCACGACCGCGGGGTCGACGGCGAGCTTCAGGATCCGCTCGATCTCGTCCATCGCGAAGATGTTGGTCGGGTCGGCCATGCCGACGAGGGCAGTGCCGTTCTTGACCTCGAGCACGATCGCGCGGAAGCGGCGCGCGGCGGTCTCCGGCAGGAGCTCGGCGGTGCTCTGCCGGATCTCGTAGCGCGTGAGGTCGACGTGGGGGATCTCGAGCTGCTGCGAGAGGAACTCGAGCAGGCGATCTTCGCTGAGGTAGCCGGACTCGATCAGCTGACGGCCGAGCTTGAGGCCGGTCTTCTTCTGGCGCTCGAGGGCGTTGCCCAGCTGCGTCTCGTTGATGACGCGATTCTCGACCAGCAACTCTCCGAGACGGACCTTCTTGCGCGCCACGGGCTCAGTCCTCCTGGCCCAGCGCCGAGAGGCGGGTCGTCAGCCAGCGTCGCGAGCCCGTCGGCAGCTCGCCGACCTGGAGGGCGATTCGATAGACGTCTCGCGCTTCGTCGCGCCGCCCGACGGCCTCGAGCGAGATGCCGAGGCCGAGCCAGCCGCGCGATTCTTCCGGGAATCGGCGCAGGATCCGTTCGTAGCGCTCGATCGCAGCCGCGTGGTCACCGGCGCGCTGATGATAGGCAGCGGCGAGGGCGTGGACGTCGGGGGACTCGGTGACGGCGAGGCCACTCGCGTCGAGGATCTCGATCGCGCGCGCCAGCTCGCCCTGGCGGCCGAGCAGTCGGGCCTGCGTCAGCAGCAGGAACGCGTCTCGCGGCGCGCGCTCGCGCGCCTTCTCGACGAGCGCGATCGCCTCCTGCGTGCGGCCGCTCTCTGCGAGCAGATCCGACCATTCCACGAGCGTCCGGGGATCGCCCGGAGCGAGCTGCAGGATCTCGCCGTACAGGCCCTCGGCTTCGTCGCTGCGCCCCGCTGCCCGCGCGCGCAGCGCCTCGGCGCGCATCGCTTCGATGCGCTCGCGCATGGCCCTCTGCTGCTCGCGCGCCTGGTCGCGACTCGAACGCGCGATCCGGAGCTCGGCGGGATCGCCGAGCGGCGGGGAGATGACGCGATCCGCGGGCTCGGGAGGCCGGGGGCGTTCGCTGCGTGCGAATCCCGGATCGATGGAGAAGGGCAGCGCAGCCGGCGCGGGTCCCTTCGCCGCCGGATCCGCGAATGCGTCGATCGCCGCCGCCGCCGCCGCCGGCGCCTGGAGCTCGACGATCAGGGCGGCCCCGGTCGGAAGTGCGAGCCAGCGGCTCTGGACACGGACTTCCGGATCGAGCGAGAGGGCGACGCGCAGGTCCGGGGGCTCTGCGTGGAGATCGAGCGATCGGATCGGCGTGTCCAGCAGATCGAGGGGCGCGTCCGGCGCGGCGAGCCGAGCGCCCGAGAGGACGATGTCGAAGCGGTCCGAACCGGGCGCATGATCGAGGCGATGGGCCGTCTCGGCGTCCGCGATGATCCGCAGGCGCGCGCCGGAGGAGAGCCGCTCGAGGGCGATCGAATCGACGCGCGCGGGCGGAGCCTCTTCGATCGCGAGGGCGATCGCGTTCGGTGCGGGGTCGGAGGCGAAGGCGATGGCCGCGTTCGTTTGGGCGGGCCGGGCGGCGACGGGCGGCGGCGCGGCCGTTCCCGCGAACGAAGCCGGCAGATCGGGCGGGGAGATCGCGGGGAGCCATGCGCCGAGCCTGGCGATCGGAGCGAGCGCGACGATCGCTGCGAGCCCGGCGAACGCGGCGACGGCGGCGAGCGCGCGGAG
>CAZFKD010000318.1:0-5633 GCA_964519695.1 uncultured Spirochaetaceae bacterium | reverse complement strand
CCGCGCGCGGACTCCATTCATGGATCGCGCGGGCGAGATGCTTGCGACCGCTGCCGCTCGGACCCGTGATCAGGACCGGCGAGTCCGATCGGGCGATGGCACTCGCCTGATCCAGCGCCTCCTGCATTGCGGCACTGGCGGCAACGATGCGATCGCTCCGCCTGCGACCCGTCGCGCGCGGTCCATTTCCGCCGACGTTCGCATTCGACGTCGACAGCGCGTCCGAAGACCGCGATTCTGAAGTTGTGCGGTCGATTGTGGCCGTCTCGACGCGCCGGATTCCGAGCGTTGTTTGCTGTTCCGACATGGCACGATGCCCCCAGATGTGATCGTCGCGAGACGAGAAGTATTGGGAATTCGGACCTTTGTCAATGCTTTTTGCGGATTCGGGTCGGCTTCGGCCACCGAGTTGACGCCATCTCAGGTCGATGTTACCCCGCGAAGCGCCGCGTTCGACGAGAGAAAATGCCAGCTCCGGATGCCCTTCATTCGACTCCCGCGGGTGCCCCATGATCGAGCCTCTTTCCTCCCTGACACCGAAACCGGCCCGCATCCGGGTGCTCTCGGACGCCCTCGTCGACCAGATCGCGGCGGGCGAGGTCGTCGAGCGGCCGGCGGCGGCGGTCAAGGAGCTGGTCGAGAACAGCCTGGACGCCGGAGCGCGGAGCCTCCAGATCGACGTCCGGGATGGCGGGGCGGCCCTGATCGCGGTCCAGGACGATGGGATCGGCATGACCCCCGAGGAGCTCCCGCTGGCCCTCGAGCGGCACGCGACCAGCAAGCTGCGGACCGCCGAAGACCTCGCGCGAATCACGAGCTTCGGATTTCGGGGCGAGGCCCTGCCGGCGATCGCGTCGGTCTCCCGATTCCGGATCGTGAGCCGAGCCCGGGGCGCGGAGGTCGGGCACGAGATCCGGATCGACGGTGGGCGCCTCATCCACTCGCGCGCGGCCGGAGGCCCGGAGGGGACGCGGATCGAGGTGGCCGACCTGTTTGCATCCGTTCCCGCGCGCCGGAAGTTCCTGAAGCGGCCGAGCACCGAATGGGGCCACGTCGCGGACTGGCTCGCCCGTCTCGCGATGGCGAGGCCCGAGATCCATCTCGAGATCCGCCGCGACGAGCGGGCCGCGACCGTCTGGCCCGCCTGTGAAGATCGCCGGGATCGGCTCGCGCTGCTGCTGCCCGACGAAGATGCCGCCGGGCTGGTGGCCGTCGAGCACACGACCGAGGCGGCCCGGGTCCACGGCTTCGTCTCGACCCCCGAGCAGAGCCGCGCGACGGGGCAGGGGCTCTATGTGTTCGTCAACGGGCGCCCGGTGCGCGATCGGCTCCTGAGCCACGCCCTCTGCGAGCCCTATCGCGATCTGCTTCCGCGCGGCCGCTTCCCGCTCGGGGTGGTGTTCGTGGAGGTCGAGCCGGCGGCGGTCGACGTGAACGTGCATCCGGCGAAATGGGAGGTCCGGTTCAGCGATCCCCAGGCCGTCCACCGCAGCATCCGCCACGCCGTTCGCGCGTCGATCGCGACGCGACGCTGGCTCTCCGTTCCGATGACCGGCCCCCGCCCGGGGCCGGCGACCGCAGCAACGACACAGCCGAGCACGCTTCCCTTTCGCGCAGAGAACCACGCACCGCGAAACGCACTGGACCGCGTCCAGGAACCCGCGCCGCGCTGGGGCAGAGCAGGGGAGGGCCCGGGGTGGGGCGGTCCGAACGGCGGGTCGCAGGGCGCGACCGATTGGAGCCTCGCGGCGAGGCCTCCCGATCGCGCCGAGCCCGCCTTCGACTCGGCAACCGCTGCGGTTGCCTGGGCCGACTCGCCTGCGGCGACCGATGGTGCCGCAGCGCCTGTCACGTCCTTCGCTGCCCTGCGTCTGCTCGGCCAGCTGCACGCCAGCTATCTGCTCGCCGAGGGCGAGCAGGGCCTCGTCGTGATCGACCAGCACGCAGCCCACGAGCGGATCCTCTACGAGCGCATGCGACGGAGCTGGCTCGAGGCCGGGGTTGCACGCCAGGGGTTGCTGAGCCCGCTCGTGGTGAAGGTCGCGCCCGCGGCCGTCGCGGCGGTCGAGGCGTCGCCCGAGCCGATCCTGCGCCTCGGCTTCGAGATCGAGCCCTTCGGCGACGACGCATTGTTGGTGCGCGCGCTGCCGGCGGAGCTCACCGGGAGCGATCCCGAGGCGCTCGTTCGCGATCTCACGGCGGCCCTCGTCGAGCAGGAGCCCGACGCGGGCACCGACGCGAGCGCGGTGCGCTGGCTGCCCGGACTCGATCGCATGTTTGCCACCCTCGCGTGTCACGCCGCGCGTCGATTCGGCGATCGACTGCCCGAGGCAGAGCAGCGGGCCATCCTGGCCGGGCTCGACACGATCCCCTGGGCGCCGACCTGTCCCCATGGCCGGCCCGTCGCGATCCTGCTGGGCGCGGCCGATCTCGAGGCGCGCTTCCGTCGTCGCTAGAGCGCGCTAGGATCGCGCGCCCTCGCGGCCCGGGCGTCGGCCTGGCGGGACCCGGACTCCGGTCCGGATGGGGCGAGGACTTCCATCCATGGCGAACGAACAGACGTCGACGAGACGGCCCCCCGTCGTGGTCGTGACCGGTCCGACGGCGTCGGGCAAGAGCGCGCTCGCGCTCGAAATCGCGCTGCGCTTGGACGGCGAGATCGTGAACGCAGATTCGATGCAGGTCTTCCGGTTCATGAACATCGGAACGGCCAAGCCCTCCGCCGAGGATCGCCTGCGCGTCCCGCACCATCTCTTCGACGTCGTCGATCCCGACGAGCCCTACAGCGCCGGACGTTATGCGCAGGAGGCGCGCGCCGCGGCCGCGGCGATCCACGCTCGCGGCCGGCGGGTCGTCCTGGTCGGGGGGACGGGGCTCTACATCCGGGCCTTTCTCGACGGACTGATCGAGACCGGCAGGGCGACACCGGGACTGCGCGCCCGGCTCGAAGGCGAGCACGCACGCGCCGTCGCCGAGGGCGATCCCGGGCGACTCCATCGCCGGCTCGCCCAGCAGGACGCCGACGCCGCCGACGAGATCCATCCGAACGACGCACGCCGAACGATCCGCGCGCTCGAGATCCTCGAACAATCCGGGCGGCCCGCCTCGCGACTGCGAGAAGACCACGGTTTTCGCGATCGGCCGTTCCGCGTACTCCATCTCTGCATCGATCCGGGACGCGAGGCGCTGCACGAACGCATCTCGACCCGCGCCGAAGCCATGATCGCAGACGGGCTGCTGCGCGAGGTCCGCGACCTGCGCGAACGCGGTTACGGCCCGGAGCTGAAGCCGATGCAGGCCATCGGCTATCGCCACATCCAGCCCGTCGTCGACGGCGCCGATACCCTCGTCAACGCGGTCGAGGCGATGAAGGCCGACACGCGCCAGTTCGCTCGTCGCCAGCGGACCTGGATCCGCGCCCTGACGGGCGTCGAGACCTTCGATCCCGCCGATCGCGCAGCGATCCTGGCCCGCGTCGAGAAGTTCCTCGTGGCCGAGGGCGATGTCGATGCCTCTGCGAGCCCGGCCGAAGCGAGCCAGGGCTATCCTACGCCGTCATGACCCGTTCCCCGAGCCTCCCCGTCGTCGCGCTCGTCGGCCGTCCGAACGTCGGTAAATCGACGCTCTTCAATCGTTATGCGGGCTACCGCCGCGCGATCGTCGCGGACGAGCCGGGGCTGACCCGCGATCGCATCGCGGAGCGGATCGAAGTCGCGGGTCGCAGGCTCTGGCTGGTCGACACGGCGGGGCTCGACGTCGCGAAGGGCGACGGGCTCGACGTCGCGGTCCAGGCCCAGGCACGCTCCGCGGTGGCCGAAGCGGACGTGATCCTGTTCGTCGTCGACGGCAAGGCCGGGCTCGTCGCCGAAGACGAGTCGATCGCGCGGACGCTGCGTCGCTCGGGCAAACCGCTGGCGCTGCTCGTCAACAAGATCGACCGGCCGAGCCAGCATCGCGACCGGCTGAACGAATTCTTCCGACTCGGCATCGACCACACCTTCGCGGTCTCGGCCGAGCACGGTGGCGGGGCGTTCGACGCTCTCGAGCAGATCCTCGCGACGCTGCCCGTCGACGACGCCGCCCAGTCGGACGAAGCGCTGCCGCCGGCAAGCGAAGCCGACGCGACGCTCCGGATCACGATCGTCGGGCGCCCGAACGTCGGCAAGAGCTCGATCGCGAATCTGCTCGCCGGCGAGGATCGCATGGTCGTCGCCGATTCTCCCGGCACCACGCGCGACGCGGTCGACATCGAGCTGGTGCGCGAAGGCAAGCCGTACGTGCTCGTCGATACCGCGGGCCTTCGCAAGATCGGCCGCCGCCAGGGCCCCGGCGAGCACGGCGGCGCCCTGATGACGCTGCGCTCCCTCGAGCGCGCGGACGTGGCGCTGCTCGTCCTCGACGCCGCCTCGGGCATGGCCGATCAGGATGCGCGCGTCGCCTCGCTCGTGCGCGAGCACGGCTGCTCCGCGCTCGTGCTCGCGAACAAATGGGATCTCGTGCCGAGCGATCGACGCGAGGACGTCATGGCGGACATCCGCCATGGTCTGCGCTTCATGGCCGACGTCCCCATCGTGCCAGTCTCCGCGCGCACGGGCTCGGGATTCGGGCCGCTCTTCAAAAAGCTCCGCCGCGTCTTCGAGGCCGGCTCGCTCCGGATCCCGACGGCGGATCTCAATCGCTGGCTGCGCGACGTCGCTGAAAAACATCCGCCGGCCATGGCCGCCCGCGGTCCCTCGCGCCGGCCCAACAAGCTCTTCTACGCCTCGCAGGTCGGTGTGCGGCCCCCGACCTTCGTCGTCTTCTGCAGCGATCCAGACAATCTCCAGACTTCCTACGTCCGCTTCCTCGAAAATCAGCTGCGCGAGAGCTTCGGCTTCGAGGGTACCCCGATTCGCGTCCGCCTCCGGGCGCGAGGAGGCCGTCGCGAGGCGGATTGATCCCGCGACGGCGCCCGGCACGCGGCCCGCATGCCCGGCAGCCCGCATACGGGGCATGCACGGAAGGGGGCTCGAACTCCGGAGGTGCTCGGATACACTCGGGCGCCCAGAACCCCCTGCTTGGGCGCGCGCCCCGTCCGGCGCGAGCGAGGATCCATCTTTGAGCAAACAGACGAACACGACCGCCGAGGCGCTGGCGCAGCTCGAAGCGACGGGCGATCGACTCGCAGAATGGGCCTCGCAGCACGCCGCAGCGATCCTCGCGGTGTTCGCGACGATCCTGGCGCTGGCTGCCGGCGTGGGCTTCTACGTCCAGTTCCGCGCCGACGGACGCCAGGAGGCGGCCAACGCGCTCGCGCTCGCGACGAGCGAGTACCGCCAGGCGATGGGGGCCGACCCGCTCGGCGGCGAGATCCCGGAGCCGGCCAACGCCGAGCTGGCGGCGGCGACCCGGACGCAATTCAGTGCGCGCTTCGCCGAAGTCGCCTCCGCACACCCGCGCACCACGTCGGGCGCGCTCGCCTGGCTCGAGGCCGGTCAGCTCGCCCTCGAGCTCGGGAATCCCGACGAGGCCCGGTCGCGATTCGAGAACGCACGGGAATCCGCCCGCGGAACCGCGGTGGGCGCGCTCGCATCGATCCGCCTGGCGCGACTCGCCGAGGGGGCGGGCGATCTCGCCGCTGCGGCTCAGGCGTT
>CAZFKD010000317.1:0-5633 GCA_964519695.1 uncultured Spirochaetaceae bacterium | reverse complement strand
CTTCGGCGGCGGCGTCAACGAGATCCAGCGCGAGATCGTCTCGATGGCCGGCCTCCGCATGCCGCGCGTGCCGCGCTAGGCGGGGGCGGTCATGGGTGAAGAAAGCTCCTTCGGGGTCGGCGACGCCGATCTCGATACGATCCTCGCGGCGTTCGCCGGCACGAGCGACGGGGCGCCGGGCACCTGCCCCTATCCCGTCAACGAGCCGATGATCCACCACTGGTGCGACGCGATCGGCGACCGCAACCTGAGCTATCTCGACCAGGACTTCGCCGCGAAGTCGACCTTCGGCGGCATCGTTGCGCCGCCCGCGATGCTGCAGGCCTGGACGATGCGCGGCCTGCGGCCCGATACGCCGGAAGAAGCCGCGGCGAAACAGGCGGCGGGCGATCGGAAGTCGGTCCTGCAGGTCCTCGACGAGGCCGGCTATACGTCGGTCGTCGCGACCAACTGCGAGCAGGAATACGTCCGCTACCTCGAGCCCGGCGACCAGCTGACGCATACGGTCGAAGTCGAATCCGTCTCGCCCGAGAAGAAGACGGGCCTCGGCATCGGCCGCTTCGTGACCCAGCTCTATACGTTCCGAGACCAGCGCGGCGAGGTCGTCGGCACCATGCGATTCCGCATCCTGAAATTCAAGCCACCGAGCGAGACGGGGAAATAGCCATGAACTTCAAGTTCAGCGAAGAAGAAGAGATCACGAAGGAGCTCGCCGCGCAGATCCTGCGCGCCGGCACGAGCTTCGACCGTCTGCGCCAGGTCGAGAAGGACGCCGCCGGCCCGGGCTTCGACCGCGAGCTCTGGAAGCAGCTGGCCGAGTCGAACCTGATCGGCCTGCCGATCGCCGAGGAGTACGGCGGCCAGGGCTTCAGCTTCCTCGCCCTCTGCCTGCTGCTCGAGGAGGTCGGGCGCACGCTCGCGCCGGTACCGCTCTTCGAGTCGGTGGTCCTCTCGCTGCTCGTGATCGAGAAGTTCGGTAGCGACGGCCTGCGCAAGGGACTCGTCCCGAAGGTCGTCGCGGGCGAGGCGGTCCTGACCGCGGCCTTCGCCGAGATCGGCGATCCGCCGCTCGCCCGCCAGGCGCGGACGCGGGCCGCCGCGGTCTCGGGCGGCTTCGAGCTGACCGGCCAGAAGCTCTGCGTCCCGTTCGCGAGCGGCGCGACGCAGATCCTCGTCAGCGCCTCGGGCGATGCGGGCCTCGGTCTCTTTCTCATCGCCCCGGACGCGAAGGGCGTGACGCTCGAGGAGCAGAAGACGACCGCCCACGAGCGGCAGTTCATCCTGACCCTCGACCGCGTCGCGGTCGCCGGCGACGACGTCGTCGCCCTGCCCGGTCGCGGCGAGGAGATCCTCGAATGGCTCGCGCCCCGGGCGTCGACCGCGCTCGCCGCCATCGGCGTCGGCGCCGCCGCGGAAGGCCTGCGCCAGACGGCGGAGTACACCAGCACGCGCAAGCAGTTCGGCCGCGAGATCGGCTCGTTCCAGGGCGTCTCGCTCCGGGCGGCCGATGCCTACATCGACGTCGAGGCGATGCGCTCGACGATGTGGCAGGCCGCCTGGCGGATCGACAATGGGGACGACGCCGCGAAGGCGGCGGCCGTCGCGAAATGGTGGGCCTGCATGGGCGGCCATCGTGTCTCGCATACCTGCCAGCATCTGCACGGCGGCATCGGCTCGGACATCGACTACCCGGTCCACCGCTTCTTCCTGCGGCTGAAGCACGTCGCGATGACCCTCGGCGGCGCGAACGAGCAGCTCGCGCTGCTCGGCGGTCTGATGGCGGATCAGGCGCGGGCGGGCGCGACGGCGGGCGAGGTCCTGCTGCCGTGCTGAAGACGCGGAAGCTGTCGGCGGTCTCGGTCGGCGAGGCGCTCCCGCCCCTCGCGATCCCCCTCTCGCGCACGCTGATCGTCGCGACGGCGATCGCCTCGCGCGACTACCAGGACGTCCACCACGATCCCGACCTCGCGAAGAAGCGCGGCTCACCGGACATCTTCATGAACATCCTGACGACCAACGGCTTCGTCGGCCGTTACGTCACGGACTGGACTGGCCCCGAGGCCCGCATCCGCAAGATCGACATCCGCCTCGGCGCCCCCAACTACCCGGGCGACACGATGACCCTCGAGGGTTCGGTCACCGGCCGCGACGAGCAGGCCGGCACGATCGAGATCTCGCTCCGCGGCCGCAACCGGCTCGGGGACCACGTGACCGGAAAGGTCGTCGTCGCGCTGCCCGCCTGAGACGATCGGTCGCGCCTGCTGCCGCGATCGTCGCGGCGATCGGCCGGTGCAGGCGCCGAAGCGGCGTATTTTCACACCATGACATCCGCAGTCGCGTGCCCGTTCGGGCGCGCCGGGCCCTGCGCCCGATCGCGGAAGCCCGGTCGATCGCCCCCGACGTTCCGACCCACCGGACTTCGCCCGAGCCCTGCCTCCGGCAAGCCCTCGCGCCCCCTCGTTTCCCAATGCGACGCGGGGACGCGCTCACCACCCCGGGTCGCGACCGGGACCACACGCCGCGCCGAGCGAGGCGCGCCGGGCGCGTCGGACGCAGAACCCTTCCGCCTCCCGCTCCGAACGCTCGGCCCCGACAGGCGCCGAGCGACGCGCTTCTCCACGACCGGCGCAGCCCGCGCTGGCGCTCGGTCGATCGCCGCGCGGCGCGTGCCGAGAGGCGCGGTGCGCGCGGGGACCGATGCCTTCGCGCACGTGACGCCTCGAATACGACGCATTCGCTCGGGCGAAAAGTACGGATGCGACTGCGGCGCCTCCGCCGCGCTTGCTCGGCCGAGGCCGCCCCTCTATCGTAACATCGCCCCATCCCACCCTCCCCCTCGAAATCCTTCCGATTCCGTCCCGCTTCGACCCCGAGGATCCGACTCAGGTCCCGGGGGCGCACGATCGATGAGGCGACCGGTACCTAACAGATTGAAATGGGGCCGCCCGAAGCGTAATCTCTGCCGCGTTTCGACCAGGCCAGAATCCCATCGAGGTTCCTCATTTTCTCCTCGTGGAGTCTTCCTTGTTCCCCGTGGAGACTTCGTGTTCCCCATGGAGACTTCATGCCCGTCGTGGAGTCTTCGCGCGAGGGTGCGAAGGTGCGAGGGGGGGCGAACGGCGAGGGATCCGCTGGCGCTCGTCCTGATCCGAAGAACGAACTCTCCTGCCGCGAACCGATCGGGATCGAACGCGTCGATCCCGTCCCCGCGGCCTAGCACCGACATCGAGCGAGCATGGCACTGCACACGTTCCAGAAGGGCCTCGACCTCCCGCTGCCCGGGAAGCCGACCCAGGTCGTTCGAGGCTCCTCCCCGTGCTCTCGCGTGGCGCTGCTGGCCGACGACTACCCGGGCATGAAGCCCGGGATGGCGGTCGCCGAGGGCGATCTCGTGAAGCGCGGGCAGCTGTTGCTCGAGGATCGCAAGCAGCCGGGCGTGCGGCATACCGCGCCGGGCGCCGGGCGCGTCATCGGCATCCATCGCGGCGAAAAGCGAGCGCTGCAGTCGATCGTGATCGATCTCTCCGACGGCGAGCGCCGCGGCGCCCCGGCCGACGACGAGTTCGCCGTCTTCGAGAGCTACTCCGGCGCGAGCCCGGATTCCCTCGGACGCGACGCGATCCGCGCCCTGCTCGTCGAATCCGGCCTCTGGACCGCGCTCCGCCAGCGCCCCTTCGGCCGCGTGCCCTCGCCGCAGGACGATGCCGACGCCCTCTTCATCACGGCGATGGACAGTCATCCCCATGCCCCGCTGCCCGAAGTGGCCCTCGAAGGGAAGCGGGACGATTTCCGGCTCGGCGCGAGCCTGGTCGCGAAGCTGATCGACGGCCCCACCTATCTCTGCGTCGGCGAATTCTCCGAGCTCGGCGACGACGCGCCCGACGGCGTCCGGGTCGAGCGCTTCGCGGGCCCGCATCCCGCCGGCACGGTCGGCGTCCACATCCACACGCTGCGCCCCGTCAATCGCAATCGCCGCGTCTGGCATCTCGGCTATCAGGACGTCGCCGCGGTCGGCCACCTCTTCCGGACCGGGCGGCTCGACGTCTCGCGCGTCATCTCGATCGCCGGCGCCCCCGTCGCGGATCCGCGCCTCGAGCGCAGCCGCATCGGCGCCTGCGTCAGCGAGCTCGTCGCGGCAGACCTCGCCCAGGCCAAGGCCGGCCAGGAGGGGCGGGAGATCCGCACGATCTCCGGCTCGGTCCTCTCCGGCAAGCGGACCCACGGCGAGATCTTCGACTTCCTCGGCCGCTACGAGCGCCAGGTCAGCCTGCTCGAGGAGGACCGCGAGCAGAGCTTTCTCGGCTGGCTCTCGCCCGGCGCGAACCTCTTCTCGGTGACCCGGATCTACCTCTCGAAGCTCTTCGCGCCCGCGCGCTTCAAGTTCACGACGAGCACGAACGGCTCACAGCGCGCGATGGTCCCGATCGGCCTCTACGAGAAGGTCGTGCCGATGGACCTGATGCCGACCTTCCTGCTCCGCTCGCTGCTCGTCGGCGATCTCGAGACGGCAGAGCAGCTCGGCGTCCTCGAGCTCGACGAGGAAGACCTCGCCCTCTGCACCTTCGTCGATCCCGGCAAGACGAACTTCGGCCCGATCCTGCGGCGGAACCTCGAGACCCTGGAGAAGGAAGGCTGAGCCGACATGGAGAAGGCATGAAGTTCCTGAAGGACCTCCATCTGAACGTCAAGCACCACTTCGAGAAGGGTGGCAAGCTCGAGTTCTTCTATCCGCTCTGGGAAGCCCAGTTCACCGGTCTCTTCACCCCCGGCGAAGTCACCCGCACGGCCTCCCATGTCCGCGACGGCATCGACAACAAGCGCCTGATGATCACGGTCGTGATCGCGCTGCTGCCCTGCATGCTCATGGCGATGTACAACACGGGCTACCAGGCCTTCCTCGCGATCGCCCACGGCGCCACTGCGCTCGATTCGTGGCAGACCGCCCTCGCGCAGGCACTCGGTCTCCCGTTCGACATCCGCAATCCGATCGCCTGCGCCGTCTACGGCGCGCTGCACTACGTCCCCGTCGTCGTCGCCGCGATGCTGACCGGCGGCATCCTCGAGCCGCTCGTCGCCATGATCCGCAAGCACGAGATCAACGAGGGATTCCTCGTGACGGGCATGCTGATCCCGCTGACGCTGCCGCCGACGATCCCGATCTGGATGGTCGTGGTCGGAACGGCGTTCGGCATCGTCTTCGCGAAGGAGATCTTCGGCGGGACGGGCATGAACTTCCTCAACCCCGCCCTGACGGCCCGCGCCTTTCTCTTCTTCGCCTATCCGGCGGCGATGAGCGGCGACCAGCCCTGGATCGCGGCGAATTTCATCGGCATCGACTCGTTCTCCGGCGCGACGCTCCTCTCCCAGGCTGCGACCTCGGGCGAGGCGGCCCTCGCGAAGGCGAGCTGGATGGACGCGTTCCTCGGCTTCGAGCCCGGTTCCATGGGCGAGACCTCGGCGCTCGCGTGTGCCCTCGGCGCCGGGCTGCTCGTTTGGACCGGCATCGGCTCGTGGCGGACGATGATCGGCGTCGTGCTCGGCACGATCGCGACGGCGGGCCTGCTCAACGTCGTCGGCTCGGAGACGAATCCGATGTTTGGGGTGCCGTGGTACTGGCATGCGGTGATGGGCGG
>CAZFKD010000316.1:0-5638 GCA_964519695.1 uncultured Spirochaetaceae bacterium | reverse complement strand
CGATGCGGGGCACCGCGTCGATTCCCGCCCGACGCAAGGTCTCCACGACCTCGGCGCGGGGCCGGAGGTCGACGACGCGACCCGCCGCCTGTGCCATGTCGAGAGCACGCACGAAGGGATCGGGACGCACGATCGCCAGAATCGCCTCCGTCCCCCAGAGCAGGCCCGCGGCGAGCAGCCCACCGAACACGACCGCGGCCCCGCGCGAATGCCCGATCGATCCCGGGCCGGCGCGCGCGGACCGGCCCGCGCCGACTCGTGGGCGAGGGGTTGGCTGGTCCGGCTCCTGGTCCGCTCGACCGTGCATCCCGACTCCGCAGAGTGCCGCGCGACCGGCCCGACCGACCGGAGGCGCCGCAGCCGATGTGAATGCCCTTCCGCTCGCGGCCCGGCGACCCTCCGGTCGCCCCACCGGGCACTCGTCTCCGAGGCGGCTCGAACGTCGACCCCGTGAAGCCGACGACGGCTTCGGCGTCAACTCGCGCTTCTTGCCGGTCGATGACCCCGATATCCTTGCACGACCCGATCGGGCAGACGGGAGACGAACCATGCCGAATACGAACGCGCCGGAGAGCCAGGGGACCCGCGCGAAAGAGATCTACGACCTCGGCGAGCTTCCGCCGCTCGGCGTCGTTCCGCAACGCATGCACGCCTCGCTGATCCGCCGCGAGCGATTCGGACCGCCCGCCACCGCCTTCCAGATGGAGCAGGTCGCCGTTCCGCGCCTCGGTCATCGCCAGGTCATGGTCTACGTGATGGCGGCCGGGATCAACTACAACAACGTCTGGGCCGCGCTCGGCAAGCCGATCGACGTCATCTCGATCCGCCAGAAGAAGGGCGAGCCGGAGCCGTATCACATCGGGGGCTCCGAGGCGTCGGGGATCGTCTGGGCGGTCGGCCCCGGCGTGCGCGACGTGAAGGTCGGAGAGCGCGTCGTCGTCAGCAGCTGCCGCTGGGACGAGCACGCCCGCGACATCCGACACGGTCGCGATCCGATGGCGTCGGATTCGACCTCGGTCTGGGGCTACGAGGAGAACTTCGGCGCGTTCGCCCAGTTCGCCTGCGTCGAGGATTTCCAGGTCCACCCGAAGCCCGCGAATCTCTCCTGGGAGGCCGCGGCAGCCTACATGCTGACCGGCGCCACCGCCTATCGTCAGCTGACGCACTGGGCGCCCCACGTCGTTCGACCGGGTGATCCGGTGCTGATCTGGGGCGGTGCCGGCGGCCTCGGCTGCATGGCGATCCAGCTCGTGCGCGCCTTCGGCGGCAAGCCGGTCGCCGTCGTCTCGGACGCGGCGAAGGCCGACTACTGTCGCAAGCTGGGTGCCCTCGGGACGATCAACCGCCACGACTTCCAGCACTGGGGTCGCCTGCCGGACATCGACGACGCAGCAGCGTTCGACGCGTGGTTGGCGGGTGCACGCGCCTTCGGCAAGGCATTCTGGGCGGCGCTCGGCGAGCGGCGCAACCCGCGCATCGTCTTCGAGCACTCGGGAGAGGGCACGATCCCGACTTCGATGTACGTCTGCGACGGCGATGGCATGGTCGTGATCTGTGGCGGGACCTCGGGCTACAACGCCGACGTCGATCTGCGCTTCCTCTGGATGCGCCAGAAGCGCCTGCAGGGCTCGCATTTCGCGAACACCCAGGAATGCGCCGCGATCACGGAGCTGGTCGCGCGCGGCCTCGTCGACCCGTGTCTCTCGACCAGCGCCCCGTTCGAACAGGTCGGCGAGCTCCACCAGCTCATGTACGAGAACGAACATCCGCCGGGAAACATGGCCGTGCGCGTGAATGCGCGGGAGCCGGGCCAGCGCGACGTCGCGCTCTGACCGGCTTCGATCCGCCGGGCGCCGAAGGCATGGATGTCGTACCGCATCGTCCCCTCGGTCGCAGCGCAGTCGCGCTGCCGCCGCTCGTGCTGGGCGGGATGTTCCGCGACCCGGTCGCCCGCGCGGGCGAAATCCGTCGAGCGCTCGACCGGGCTCTCGATCACGGGCTCGATGCGATCGACACGGCACCGCTCTATGGATTCGGCGAGGGCGAGGCGTTGCTGGGCGCCTGGCTGCGCGGCCGGCGCGCTCGCGTGATCCTGCTGGGCAAGGTGGGCCTGCGCTGGGACGGCGCGTTCGGCGACGTGCTCTTCGAGGCGGTCGTCGACGGACGCCGGCGAGCGGTGCGCCGGGACGCGCGGCCGGCCTCGGTCCGCCGCGACGTGGAGGCAAGTCTCGTGCGGCTGCGATGCGAGCAGATCGACCTCGTCCAGATCCACCAGCGCGATCCGCACACCCCGCTCGCCGAGACCCTCGGCGAGCTCCGCCGGTTGCGGGATGAGGGCAAGCTGCGGGCGATCGGCGTCTCGAACTTCTCGGTCCGCGATCTCGCCCTGGCCGCGCGGCACGCGGGCGACGAGGGCCTCGCGAGCACACAGAACCCCTACAGCCTGCTGGATCGCGGCGTCGAATCGGAGATCCTGCCGACGGCGCGGACACAGGGGATCGGCCTGCTCGCCTACTCGCCGCTCGCCCGCGGCCTGCTCGCCGGGCGAGCCGGCTCCGACGCGCCTCCGCTCGACGACGGCCGCCGCGGCGAGGCGCTCTTCCAGCCCCGCAATCGGCAACGGGTGAACGCGGCGATCGACCAGACGCTGCGACCGATCGCCCTCGAACGCGACGTCTCGATCGCTGCGGTGGCGCTTGCCTGGGTCGTCGCGCAGCCGGGCGTGACCGCGGCGATCGTCGGGGCGCAGGATCCATCGCAGCTCGAGGCGGCTCTCCCGGCGCGGGCGCTGGCGCTCTCGGCGGAGGAGCTGGGCGAGATCGAACGGCGCTTCGCCGCCCTGCGGCTCGATCGAGCCTCCGGTCTTCCACTCGCGCGGCGCATCGTCCGACGGCTCCGGCGGATCGGGCACGTTCTACAGCGGGTCCGCGAGCGGGTCCGGCGCGCGGGCGGATGACGCGTTCGGGAACATCGAGCACGGACGCCGTGGCAGGCTCTGTCTATGCTCCGGCCAATGAAGCGCAGCGCGGGCAGACGGAGTCGGGCAGGGCGATCGGGGGGCGTCGACTTCGGCGGGAGCCATGCCGGCCGAAGCGCGCGCTTCGCGCTCGCTTCGACCCTTGTGCTGGCGGCGGTCGCCTGGGTTCCGCTCGGCTGCTCGGGCGGATCCGGCGACGACTCGGGCGGTGCGACGGACGGTCGCCCGGAGCGCAGCCTCGATCTGGCGACGATCGCGAGCGGCGCGAACGGCCTGCTGCGCCTGCACGGATCGAGCGGGAACGGCAGCTTCGGTGTCCCGGTCTCGGGCGGTCACGATCTCGACGGCGATGGCAACAACGATCTCGCCCTCGCGGCGATGCGGGCGAGCCCCCTCAGTCGCGGCAACGCCGGGGAGGTCTTCGTGCTCTTCGGAGACGGCACGATCTCGGGGGCGATCGATACGGCCGTCTCCCAGCCGCGCGTCCTGCGGATCTTCGGCGCCGCTGCCTTCGAGCACGCCGGCAGCGAAGTCTGGATCGACGACGTGACCGGCGACGGCATCGCCGATCTGATCATCGCCCGCCAGAACCATACGCCGGGCGCCGGACGCGTCGGCGCCGGAGCCGTCACGATCCTGCTCGGCGGCGCTGCGCTGGCGGACCACGCGGCGACACTCGCGCCGATCGACCTCGCAGCGCCGCCCGTCGGCCTCACGCTGACGACCTTCGTCGGCGCCGCGACGGGCGACATCGCCTCGGATACGGCGCTGCAGGGCGATTTCGACGGCGACGGCCTGCCCGATCTCGCGTTCGGCTCGCCCCACGGCAGCCCCTACGGCCGCAGCGAGGCGGGCATCGTCCACATCTTCCACGGGCAGTCGGGCCCGTTCCCCGAGCGGATCGAGCTGCGCTGGGGCGACCAGCCGGACGCCGCCCTCGTGCGCATCAGCGAGGTGCACGGCGTCAACGCGGGCGACGTGCTGTGTTACAGCGCGGATGCCGGCGACCAAGACGGGGACGGGCGCGACGACCTGATCGTGAACGAGATGCTCGGCGACGGACTCTCGCCCGGGACGAACGACGTCGGGAACCTCGTCGTCGTGTCCGGCGAACGGATCGCGAACCTGCCCTGAGACGCGCTCGACTTCAGCCGCGGGGGAGGGGTCGATCGGCGGCGAGGATCCAGTCGGCGGCAGCCTGGAGATCGTCGCAGACGACGTCGTAGTCGCTCGTGCGATCGACGAAGGCGGGCCCCTGACCGGTCCGCAGCAGGAGGCTGGCGCGGCAGCCGGCCCGCTTGCCCGCCAGCGTGTCCCGTCCCTGATCACCGACCATGAAGCAGCGCGCGAGGTCGAGGGCGTGATCCCGCGCGGCCTCGAAGAGCATGCCCGCCCCCGGCTTGCGACGGGCCGTCGGGCCCTCCGGCGCGGGTGGCTCGACCGGCGCATCGGGGCAGAAGTAGAGATCGTCGATCCGGACACCCTCCGCCGCGAGGGCTGCGCGCAGGGCTACGTGGATCTGCTCGAGCCCGGCGAGGTCGAGCAGGCCACGGCCGATCGCGGATTGGTTGGTCACGACGATCAATCGATAGCCCGCCCCGGCGAGCCGTCCCAGTGCGTCCGGAACCCCCGGCAACAGCTCGAGCGCCTGCGGGTCGAGCAGCGGGCCGCGGTCTGCGATCAGGGTCCCGTCGCGGTCGAGGAAGACCGCCGCACGCGCGACCCGAACGCGATCCGCCGCGCCCCCGGCGCGCGGGACGGGGGGAGGGATCTCGTCCTGTCGCGGCATGGGAATCCCTCCGTCGGCCTGCCCGGCCGGCTGGCCGGCGATACTCTACCGTCCGCCCATGGATGCGTTCCCGCAGTTCCTCGCGGATTATCACGATCGGCTCGCCGCGGCCCTCCGCCGCGTCGACGCGAAGCGCCTGGAGGCGATCCTCGAGGTCCTGCTCCGCGTCTCCCAGGGCGGTGGCACGGTCTACGTCGCGGGCAACGGCGGCAGCGCCTCGCTCTCCGACCATTCCGCCTGCGACCTCTCGAAGGGAACCCACTTCGACGGGCATCCCCCGCTGCGCACGGTCTCCCTCGCGTCGAATGCGGCCCTCATCACCGCGATCGCCAACGACGTCGCCTACGATCAGGTCTTCCGCAAGCAGCTCGAGTACTTCCTCCGCGACGGCGACGCCGTCCTGCTCGTGAGCGCCAGCGGGAGCTCGCCCAACGTCGTCGAGGCCTGCCGGCATGCGCACAAGCGCGGGGTCCCGACGATCGCCTTCGTCGGCTTCGACGGCGGCGAGCTGGGGCGGATCGCCGACCACGTGATCCATGTCGAGGTCGACAATTACGGCATCGTCGAGGACGTCCACCAGGGGCTGATGCACGTCCTCAGCCAGTACGTCGCCCGCGTCCGCGCGCAGGCTCCGCCCGGCGCGGCCGCGGGCCGCTCCTCCGCGCGCGGTCAGGCATAACGGACGGGGGCCGCGACCGTGTCGGTGCCCCCCGCCCGGCGCGCCGCCGCCAGACACTCGGCGACGTCGGCGAGATAGCGATCGGCGACCTCGTCGTGGGCGGGCGATAGCATCAGGTGGATCCCATCGGGCTGCTGTACGACGCCGCTGAACCAGCCGCGCTCGTAGAGCCCCTTCCAGACCGCGAAGATCG
>CAZFKD010000315.1:0-5673 GCA_964519695.1 uncultured Spirochaetaceae bacterium | reverse complement strand
TGAACGCCAGCGGACCGACCGCGCGCAGCCAGGGATCGAGCGCCGCGCGGCTCTCGCGATCCCATTCGAGCGACTCCGGATCGCGACGTTCGAGCACGAGGGACAAACCGATTCCCGGATCCCGCTTCGCCGGGCGTCTCGCCCGGGCGCGCGTCAGACGTAGATGCCGCCGCTGTACTTGCGATCCTGCCGGATCTCGACGTTGATGAGGGCGGGCTTGCCGGAAGCCGCCGCGCGCTCGAGCGCCGGCCGCAGCTCTTCGGGCCGCGTGACGTACTCGCCATGGCCGCCGAGCGCTTCGACGACCTTGTCGTAGCGCGTGCGGTTCAGCAGCACCGCCTCGAGCCGATCCCAGCCGTAGATGGCGCCCTGCGGCCGCATCATCTGACCCCAGGCGCCGTCGTTGCCGACGATGCCGACGATCGGGAGCCCGAAGCGGACCGCCGTGTCGTACTCCATGCCGTTGAAGCCGAAGGAGCCGTCGCCGTAGATGATGACGACCGGCCGACCGGGATGGGCGAGCTTCGCGGCGAGCGCGAAGGGCATGCCGACGCCGAGAGTTCCGAGCGGCCCCGGATCCATCCAGGCCCCCTCGTTCTTCACGGGGATGATCTTCGCCGCCGTCGCGACGATGTCGCCGCCGTCGCCGATCACGATCGGATCCTGCAGCGTGTCGAGCCAGTCGCGCACCTCGCGACACATGCGCTGCGGATCGATCGGGACCTCGTCGCTGTCGAGGCTCGCCTCGACCTTCTTTTCTTCCGCGTCCTCGATCGCGCGCAGCGCGTCGCGCCAGGACGAGAAGTCGAGACGCAGGCCCTGGCTCTTCATCTCGTCGGAGAGCGCGCGGAAGCTGCAGGCGAGATTGCCGACGAGGGGCACGTCGGTCTGGCGGTTCTGCCCGATCAGCGTCGCGTCCATCTCGAGCTGGATGATCTTCGCATCCGCCGGGATCGTCTGGCCGAAGCGCATGCGGAAATCGAGCAACGTGCCGGCGAGCACGATGAGGTCGAGCTGCTTCAACGCGTCGCGCCGCGAGCGGTTCAGAAACTCGGGCGAGTCGTAGGGCACCGACCCGCGGCCCATCCCGTTCGTGTAGGTCGGGATGTGCGTCTCGGCGATGAAGCGGTTCATGTCGGCCGCGGCCTTCGACCACTTCACGCTCGTGCCGGCCATCAGCATCGGACGGCGCGCCGTGCGCAGCAGCTCGAGCGCGCGGCGGACCTCGTCCTGGTCGGGCGAGAGTCGCGGGGGCTCGGTGCGGATCTTCGGGATCACGACCTCCGAGTCCTCGACGCTGCCCATGAAGATGTCCATCGGGATCTCGAGGAAGGCGGGGCCGGGGATGCCGGAGACGGCGTGGCGGATCGCGAGCTCGATGTATTCGGGGATGCGCTTGGTCTGGTAGATCGCGTCGCAGAACTTCGTGATCGGGCGGACGACGCCGAGATGGTCCATCTCCTGCAGCGAGCCGCGGCGCAGGTTCTCGAAGGGGCCCTGGCCGCCGAAGACCAGGATCGGCGAGTTCGCGCGCCAGGCGTTCGCGATGCCGGTCACGCCATCGGTCACGCCGGGGCCGGCGGTGATCGCGGCGACGCCGATCTTGCCGGGATTGCAGCGGGCCCAGGCGTCGGCGGCATGCACGGCGGCCTGCTCGTGGCGGACGTCGACGATCTTGATGCCCTCGTCGATGCAGCCGTCGTAGAGCGGCATGATGTGGCCGCCGGAGAGGGTGAAGACGACTTCGACCCCCGCTTCCTTCAGGGCCTTGGCCGCGAGCTTTCCACCGTGGAGGGACATGGGATCTCCGATCGTGCTGGGAGGGACGGAATCCGGGACGCCAGGGAACGGAGATCAAAGTACAAAAGCCGGTGGACACCTGCTGGTGTCCACCGGCTTTCCGGATGAAACCTCGAGTCTTCCTTGCGGAGCCCCGAGAGCGTCCGCCTCACCGGGCGGCGAGCCCGGGGAGGCGAGTGGAAAACAGCGCTACTGGAGCTTGATCTCCGCGCGGCGGTTCAGCGACCAGGCCGTCTCCCCCGTGCCGGACACCGCCGGCCGCGCCTCGCCGTAGGAAACGACGGAGAGCTGCGAGACCGGCACACCGAGGTTGTAGAGGTAGCGGCGGACCGAGACCGCGCGGCGCTCACCGAGAGCCAGGTTGTACTCGTCCGAGCCACGCTCGTCGCAATGCCCCTCGATCACGGCCGAGCCACCCGTGCTCTTCAGCGTCGCCGCCGCCGCCTCGAGGATCGACTCGAACTGGGACTTGACGTCCGAGCGGTCGAGGTCGAAGTAGATCGGCGCGATGCTCGAGCCGCTCGCGTCGTAGCCGCTGTCCGAGCCATCGCCCGCGCCGGCTCCAGCATCGTCGAACTCGCTGCCCGTGCCGCTGCCACCGGCAGTCGCGTCGGCGTCCGGCGTGGTCTTGCAGCCCGCCGTCGCCAGGGCGAGGACACCCGCCAGGAAAACCAGTCGAAGTTCAACCGAAGAGGAAAGTCGTCGCATCATGACCCGGTCGTTGCCTCCACGACGAGCTCGGCTCTGCAAACATGCACGGCCGGTGATCTCATCGAGCTTCTCGAATAACAAGTTGAATGGTGTGCGCGCTATGCGCCGTCCACCCGGCGCCCCACTCGTTCCGCTTCGAACCGCCTCGACCGCGCTGCTTGCCAAGGATGCAGGACGTGCGAGGGAATAGGAGCTCGACGGTGCAGGCGATCATGCCTCGGTCCGGCCCGCCCGGACCTCGTGTGGGCCTTGGAATCGCTGCGCAAATCGCATGGCGGCCCCGAGCCGAGGCGGATGATGGAGGCTCGGCGGGACTCCCGCAACGGGGGGCACGCCGATAGTTGCCGAAGGCCGGGGTCCGGTTCGGTCACGGTGCGGCTTCGGCGGGCGGTCCCGCCTAGCCCATCTCGGCCAGCGCGAGGGCGACCGCCTGCGGATCCAGCCAGAAATGGAAATCCCGCCGGACGTCGACGAAACGGATCCGACCCGCGCGGTCGAGCAGCAGGGTCGTCGGATGGGGAACGCCGACTTCGAGGCTCTCGGGCTCTTCCTTCAGCAGGCCGAGCCGCCGGATCAGCGTGCTCTTCGGGTCGGCCAGGAAGAGGATCCGACCGGCCAGCCCCGCCTCGGCGAGGAAGAGCCGAGTCCGCTCGTTGAACTGGGTGTCGGACATGACCCACACGATCTCGAGGTCCGGCTCCGAGCGGAAGGCCGCATCGAGGCCGAGCAGCCGGGCCTTCGTGAACGGGCACCAATCGACGCTGCGCTCGAAGACGAGCAGCGTTCGGCGGCCGACGAGGTCCTCTCGGGTGTGGATCCGCCCGTCGAGGCCGCGCAGCTCGAAGACCGGCAACTCACCGCCGATCTCGAGCGAAGTCCGGACATCCTGGCGGACGCGATGCTCCGGTCCGCGCGCCGTCAGGGGCTGGCTGGGCAGGAGGAAGTTGATGCCGAGCAGGGCGAGCAGCGCCAGACTGGCGAGCGAGCGCAGGATCATCGGCCCGCCTCGCCGGACGCCGCCGCGGGCGTCCGGTCGCTCTCTCTGCGTCGATTCGTTGCGCCCCAGGCGATCGTGTCCGCCACCGTCGGCCGCAGCCAGACGAGCGCGAGCGCGACGAGCAGCAGCGCCGTCGCCTCCTGCCGGGACACATCCCCGAGCCAGCTCGCATAATCACCGATCGCCCAGGCGACCATCCGCACGCCGGCCATCAGCACCATCACGAAGGCCGTCGCCGTCCCGACCGTCCGCGAGGCCGAGGACCAGGGCTCCCGGGCCGCCCCGACCATCGCGCTCCCCCAGCCGATCAGGGCACAGCCGGTGAACGCGACGAAGTAGTGTCCGACGGGCCCCGTCGGCACCGGCGGCAGCGAGCCCGGTCGCTGATAGAGGAAGAACGCCGCCACGAGCCCGAACCCGAAGACCACCCAGGCCACACCGAGGGTCCCCATCAAGACGCGGTAGAGTCCGAGTCGTTTCATCACCGCCTATGATGCCCAAACGAACCCAGAGCTCCACCCGACCGGCCATCGCCCCGGGCCCGGGTCAGATCCTGTTGCTGCGCTACAGCGGCGATCTGACGACCAAGGCCGACGCCACGCGGCGCCGCATGACGCGCCGCCTCGTCGACAACCTGCGGGCGTCGATCCGGGCGAGCGGCCGGACGGCGCGCGTCCGCCCCTCGCGCGATCGCGTCTTCGTCGAGCTCGATCCGCAGGCGCCGGGCGGGCCTTCCGATGTCCAGGCGACCGGTGCCCCGGCTTCGGATGTCGGGACCTCCGATGCCGAGATGGTCCTTCGCCTCGCGCGCATCTTCGGCGTCCAGTCCGTCTCGCTGACCCATGCCGCGCCCTGGCAGACGCTGGGCGATGTCGTGCGCGAAGGGCTCGCCTTCGGCGAGCCCCATGTGCGCGGGCGGCACTTCGCGATCCGCGCGCGCCGGATGGGCGAGCGGAACGAGGTGAAGCTGCGCTCGGCGGACGTCCAGGTCCAGCTCGGCAACGCGCTGCTGCCCACGGCGGCCGGCGTCGATCTCTCGCATCCCGAGGTGACGCTGCACGTCGAGGTCGAGCGCAAGCTCGCCTACTATTTCGTCGCGAAGCAGCGCGGCGTCGGCGGGCTGCCGCTCGGGACCCAGGGCCGCGCGGTCTCGCTGCTCTCGGGCGGCTTCGATTCGCCGGTCGCCTCGTGGCGACTGCTGCGGCGCGGGGTCGCCCTCGACTATGTCTTCTGCAATCTCGGCGGCCGGCCTCATCAGATGGAGGCGCTCCAGATCGCGAAGCGCCTCTGCGATCTCTGGCAGCACGGAACGCGGCCGCGCTTCCATGCGATCGATTTCGATGCCGTCTCGCGCGAGATCCAGAAGAGCGTCACGACGCGCTTCTGGCAGATCGTCCTGAAGCGCATGATGCTGCGCGCGGCCGAGGCCGTCGCCGACCGGATCGACGCCCTGGCCATCGTGACGGGCGACGCGATCGGGCAGGTCTCCTCTCAGACGCTGCAGAACCTCGCGGTCGTCTCCCACGGCGCGACGCTCCCGATCCTGCGGCCGCTGGTCGGCGACAACAAGGACGACATCATCGCCGAGGCGCGGCGCATCGGGACTCACGATCTCTCGGAGAAGGTCGGCGAATACTGTGCGATCGTGCCGAGCCATCCCGCGACGAGCGCGCGCCTCGCCGAGGTCCTCGCGGAGGAGGCGAAGCTCGATCCGGCGATTCTCGCGCGGGCGCTCGCCGAGCGCAGCGAGTTCATGCTGCCCGATCTCGACCTCGCGGGCTGGGACGCGGAGGCGCTCTGCGCCCGGGAGCGCCGGCCCGAGGAGATCTGGATCGACCTGCGCAGCCGCGCCGCCTACGACGAATGGCACGCGCCGGACGCCCTCTTTCTCGACTTTGCCAACGCGCTGCGCGCCTATCCCGCCTTCGACAAGGCCCAGCGTTATGTCCTCTACTGCGAGTGGGGCCTCAAGAGCGCGCATCTCGCCGACCTGATGCGCCGCGAAGGTCTGGCTGCGCGCCACGTCTCCGGCGGCGTCCGCGAGGCGCGCCGGATCGCGGAGAACGGCGGCGCCTGAGGGCCGCGCCGCCCGCTCATTTGCCTGGCTCATTCGCCCCGCGCGAGCGCCGCGTCGAGACAGCGGCGGCAGACGCAGGCCGCTCCGC
>CAZFKD010000314.1:0-5691 GCA_964519695.1 uncultured Spirochaetaceae bacterium | reverse complement strand
GTCTGGTGCGTCGCGCCGGAGAGCTGGCAGGCGGTGCGCGCGTTCTGGGAGGAGACGATCGGCGTTTCCCTCGACGAGCTCGACCTGCCCGAGCTCGGGCTCAAGATCCTGATCTCCTGGCATGGCGGCGTCGAGATCATGACGCCGGCCTACCCGACGGGGCCGATGGTCGAGCCGGCCCGGTATTTTCTCGCGACGCGCGGCGAGGGCGTCTATGCGGTCGTCTACGACGTGCGCGACATCGAAGGCGTCGTCGCGTCCTTCATGAAGCGCGGCGGCCAGCTCCAGTTTCGCGAGACGATTCCGCCCGACGCCGTCGCCGCGCGCGGCCTCTCGGACGGCAAGCGCTTCTCGATCCTGCAAGCGGGCTTCGACGATTTTCACGGCGTGCGGATCTGTCTGCAGGAGCAGCTTCCCGAGTAGGCGTGCGGCGGTTACCGTCGCGAGCCGGAGGTGCTCCGCGTGACGACGCTCTGCTTCAACGCGTTCAACGAGTCGGCCTGGTTCGGTGGCGTGCCCGATCTCGCGCGCCAGATCGATGCGGCGGCGAAGGTCGGCTTCGATGCGATCGGGCTCGACGTCTTCTCGCTCTCGGCCTTCCGGCAGGGCGGCGGGCGGATCGAGGCGCTGGCCGAGCGGATGGCCAGTGCGGGGATCCGGTGTCCCGAGATCGCGGCGCTGATGATCGGCGAGGATCCGGCAGCGACGGAAACCCAGCTCGCCGAGTTCGAGCCTGCCGTCGCGGCGCTGCGGCCGGACTGGATCCTCGTCAACTCCGACCATGCGCCCGGCCCCGCGACGGCCGGCGAGTTGAGGCGCGCCGCCGACCGCCTCGGTCGCCATGGCGCGCGCCTCGCCGTCGAATTCCTCGCGATCAGCCGCGTCCGATCGATCGCCGACGCCCTCGAGCTGATCGATCTCGCCGGCGTCGCCGACGCCGGCGTCCTCGTCGATACCTGGCATTTCTTTCTGGGCCCCGACGATTGGGATTCGCTCGCGAAGCTCCCGCTCGAACGGATCGCCTACGTCCAATTCGACGACCATCCGGCGATCGTGACCGACGACCTGCGCGAGGAGACGGTCGATCGCCGCGTCTTCCCCGGCGAAGGCCTCTTCGATCTCGAGCGCTTCAGTCGCACGCTGCGCGCCCGCGGATTCGACGGGCTCGTCAGCGTGGAGGTGCTCTCGAAGGCCTGGCGCGGAGGGGACATCGACGTGTTCGTCGAGCGGGCGTGGCGGACCTCGGCGCCGTATTGGCGCTAGAGCACGACCTCGAACCCCTCGAACTTCGGATGCCCGAGATAGGTCCCCTGCGGCGCGCGGGCATTCGCGTGAGCTTTCTTGAACGACTCCGATTCGGTCCAGGCCTGGAAGGCCTCGCGCGAGTCCCAGGTCGTATGCGAGGCGTAGAGCGTTCCCTCGTCGTCCTGGGGGCCCTTCAGCAGATGGAACTCGCGAAAGCCCGGGACGCCATCGAGCTGCGAGTCGCGGTTCTTCCAGAGGTCCTCGAAGACGCCCTCGCGGCCGAGGGCGATCCGGAAACGATTCATGGCGATGTACATGGGTTGCCTCCTGGGTCGGGTGCGCCGGCCCGAGCGTAGCCTTGCGGGTTGCGTTCGGGCGGCTCCTCGAGGCCGGGACACTTCCGGCGCGGTGCGGGGCGCGGAGCGATCTCGGGCTTCGACCGACGAGAATCGGCTCGAAAATGCGCTGAGTGTGCGGGCCGAGCCGACATTTTCGTCCCTGTGGATCCACTTCCCAGGACGGCGCCCCGTGCGCCGCCTGACTCTCCCGACGGCCAGATCGGGACGAGTCGATCGAAGCGGGAGAGACGACGATGCTGCAGGCCGAGCTCGGATCGATCGGATGGGCGCGTCCCCTGCCTCTGCGCATGGTCGTGCTCTTGCTCGTTGCGAACGGCCTGTTCGCGCTCGCATCCGATCGCGCGGCGGCTTCGCCGTCGCTCGTCGCCGTGACGCCGCTGGAGGGCGTCAGCTTCCAGTTCGGTGTGGCGCTCTCGGCCGATGGCTCGACCGTCGTCGGCAGCCGGCCCCGAATCGACAACCGGGCGTATGTCTGGACGCGGACGGACGGATACCGCCTGCTCGACGACCTCGGGCCAGGGGCGCCGAGCTCGGCCGATTTCCAACCCCATGATGTGTCGGGAGACGGGTCCCGGATCGTCGGATCCCTCGCGGGTCAGCCGGTCGTCTGGGACCGTGGGGGCGTGACGAGCCCGCTGGCGCTTCCGGCCGGGGGGACGAGTGGCGGTGCGGCGCTCGGCATCTCCGACGACGGCCGCCATGTCGTCGGTCGAGCGCACGACGGCGGGATCGTTCAGGAGTTCGTGATGCTTCCGGGCGGCGGGATCCAGGTCGTGGAGCGACCGCGCGAGGTACCGGTGGCGTGGCGCATGGACGACGGCGCCGTGATCGCGTTGTCCGACTCGAGTGGCTCTGCGCTGGATGTTTCGAACGATGGCGTCGTCGCTGGGAACCTGGATCTGCCGAGCTTCGTGGCGGTGGAGGGAGAGCGAGGCTTTCGCTGGAGTCAGGAGGCGGGCCTTCGATTCCTGCCGAGCGGGTCTTCGACTGCCGGCCTGCCGTGGGCATTCAGTGCGTCGGGGATCTCGACGGATGGCCGAGCGATCGTCGGACTGACGTCAGGACCGGCGCCTCCCGGCTCGCCCTTCGGTTTCGATCAGGCTCGGGCATACCGGTGGGGCGGTGCGGTCGGCGAGGGCGAGACGTTGCCCGGCGACGGGCTGAGTCTGATCGATCTCCCGGGATTTCCGCTCGACCTGGACATGGGGCCCAAGGCCGTGTCTGCCGACGGATCGACGATCGTCGGTTCCTACTATCGCGACGCCGACGTCGCTTTTCTGCCGCGCCCCTTCCTCTGGACGGAATCCGGCGGATTCCAGGATCTCGAAGTCCTCCTGAACATGATGGGCGTGTCGACGGAGGGCTGGATCCTCAACGGCGCCCTCGACGTCTCCGCCGATGGCAGGACGATCATCGGGACGGGGCGGATCCGGAACGAGGCGGGGCGCCTTTCGGACACGGTCTGGATCGCCGTCATCCCCGAGCCGTCGACGGCGCTCCTGCTGGGCGCTGGGCTGTCGATCCTGGGGCTCAGGCCGCGGGGACGGCGCGCGGAGAGACATCGGGCGCCGGACGCGTGACGGCGTTCGCCGCGGGTGCGGCCTCGGCGCCGACTGCCGCGGGCAGCGGCGCTTCGATCGTGACCTGGTAGAGCCTGCGCGGGCCCGAGAAATCGGGCACCGCATAATGCTGCACGCGGCGATTGTCCCAGAGCGCGAGGGTGCCCGGCTGCCAGTGGTGGCGGCAGGCGAACTTCGGCTGCTGCGTCAGCGCGCGCAGGCGCCCGAGCACGAGCTCGCTCTCCTCCGGCATGAGCTCGGCGAGATCCTGGACGTGGTGCGCGCTGTAGAGGAGCGTCTTGCGGCCCGAGTCGGGATGGAGCCCGACGAGCGGGAAGCGCGCTTCGTCGCGGACGCGGCCGCTGTTGCCGGTGTTGCGGTGGACCGCGGTCAGGCCGTCGAGCAGCCGCTGCATGGCGGGCGAGAAGGATTCGTAGATCCGGTCGTTGTTGACGAAGATCGTATCGCCACCGCCGTCAGCCGCGCATTCGACCATGTTGAGCGTGCAGATACCGCAGGGGACGAAGTCCGGATCGTAGTCGCAATGCCAGACGGCGGAGACGCCGTCCTGCGGAATCACGACGACGACTTCTTCGTCGGAGCCCTCGAGGACGCGGGGCCGCTCGGGGTGTTTCTGGACGGCACCGAGCTGGCGCATGAAGGCGCGCTGCTCGTCGGGGGAGAGGGACTGGCCGGGAAAGAAGAGCACGAGGCGTTCGACGATCAGCCGGCGGATCGCGGCGATCGCCTCCGGCTCGAGCGTCTTGCGGAGATCGACACCCGTGACCTCTGCGCCGATCGAGCCGCTCGAGGGAGCGATCTTCCAATGGTCGGGCTGCGTCATGGCGCGGGCTCCCTGTGGAACGAAGTCCCGCCTTGGTAGCCTACCCGGCGCTCGTTCGTCGACGGACGGGCGCGAGGCGAACGACGCGAAGGGCGCGAAGGGCGCGAAGGGCGCGCCGCGAGCGCGGGGGGGGCAGGATGAACGGCGCGCGCATCGAGCTCGAGACCCGGGAAGGGCGCCTGCCTTGCCGGACCTATCATCCTCCGGTCGCCGAAGAGTGCGCCTGGCCGCCCGTCGTCTACCTGATGGACGGCATGGGCATCCGGCCGACGCTGCTCGCCTCGGCCGAGAAGCTCGCCGGCCTCGGCTTCTACGTGGTGGTTCCGGATCTCTACTACCGCGGCGGCGACTATCCGCCCTTCGACCATGCGACGCTCCAGGATGATCCGGCCGAGCAGCGCCGCATCATGGAGCTCGTCAAGCTCGTCACGAACGACGGAGTCATGGGCGATCTCGAGGCGATCTTCGGATACCTCGACGCGCAGCCCGAGGTCCGCGGTTCGCGGGTCGGCATCGTCGGCTACTGCATGGGCGGCCCGCTCGCGCTCTACGCCGCGGGGACCTTTCCGGAGCGGGTCACGGCCGCGGCCTCGATCCACGGCGCCAATCTCGCGACCGATCGCCCCGACAGTCCGCATCTTCTCGCGAAGAAAATGACGGGCGAGCTCTATCTCGGCGTCGCCGAGCACGACCCCTACATCATTCCCGGCGAGAACGAGCGGATCGACGCCGCGCTGCGCGAGGCCGGCGCGAGCTATCAACTCGAGCACTATCCCGGAAGCCGGCACGGCTTCGCCCTCGTCGGGGCCCATGGCTTCGACGCGAAGGCCGACGATCTCCATCGGCGACGGATCGTCGCGCTCTTCGAGCGCAATCTCGGCTGAGCGGTCGGTCGCATCCGAGCGACGTCTCGATCGCGTCGTCGGCGGTCCAGACGAAAATCCATGCGCTGGAAAGAACGGATCGGAAAGAATGGACCCGAAAGCGAGGGCGGATTGAGCCGGACGAAGACGATCCTGATGTACCTGATGGCGTTCAACTACTGTGCGGCCGGCTTCATGCATCTGCTGAATCCCGGCTTCTTCCTGCCGCTGATCCCGCCCGGGCTGCCGTCGCCCGAATGGCTGAACCTGCTCTCGGGTCTCGCCGAGATCGTGCTCGGCGTCTACCTGCTCGAGCCGCGCACCCGGGTCTTCGCGGCCTGGGGGATCATCGCGCTCTTGATCGCCGTCTTCCCCGCCAACGTCTACGGCGCCCTCGAGAACGTCGGGCCGGAAGGGCCGGGCAGCGGGCCCGGCGCGTTCCACTGGATCCGGCTGCCGTTCCAGGCGATGCTGCTCGTCTGGGCCGGGTGGTACACGCGCGAGGACGCGGTCGGCGCGCGCTGATCGCGCGTCGGATGCGGGGCGACGGCGGCCGAATCGGCGGGCTTCGGCACGCGGGCGCTCGCGCGCGCCGGCCGCCGCGCTCGTGTGCTTCAGGCCTCGACGCGCGGGATCGGATCCCGCGCGAGATCGAAGCTGAGATGGTCCTTCATGTTCCCGATCTGGTCGACGAGCACGAGGCGATCCTCGAAGCACCAGCTGCCGTCGACGACGTGGAAGCGATCGTGGTAGCGGCCGGCGACGATCGGCTGGAGCGGCTGCGGATCTCGCCCAGCGTCTGGGGCCCCCGCAACAGGAGC
>CAZFKD010000313.1:5439-5692 GCA_964519695.1 uncultured Spirochaetaceae bacterium | reverse complement strand
GGCCCTGGGCGATCGGTCGCGCCTCCGACGTGCTGCGGCCCGAGTACGGCGAAGCCGGCATCCGGCATGCGATGGCGTTCACGGTCGGCGCCTGCAGGATCGTCGCGAGCCTCTTCTATCTCGCGACGAGCCGCAGCCTGCGCCAGGGCATCACGGACGCCGAGACGCCCTGAGAGGCGGTGGGCCCCGGCCGAATCGGGGCGCGCCGGGCACCATCGGCCCGCTCGCGCGGGCCGACGCGGTCGTCGATACC
>CAZFKD010000313.1:5059-5429 GCA_964519695.1 uncultured Spirochaetaceae bacterium | reverse complement strand
GGAGGCCGCGTCGCACCCGGCGGCGCGACCCGCGAAACCGGTTCCTTCCGTCGACTCCGATTCCGTCGACGCCGAGCAGCAGATGACGGCCCCCCACTCCTTTCTCGCAGCGATCGACCGGCTCCACGAAGAAGCGGTGCAGGCCACCGGCCTCTCCGATTTCGGCGACCCGCGCTACCTCGAAGCGCTGCGGGTCCTGCTGCGTGACTACGACGAACGATCCCGGCTCGGTCCGGAGGGGCGCGCGGCGACCTGGCAGGCCCTGCGCGATCAGCTCGCGAGCCGGCTGCGCTCGAACGCCCGCTTCGCCCTGCATGCCGATGCGCTCCGCCATCCGATCGAACGCCCGATCGTCATCACGGGCATGTCG
>CAZFKD010000313.1:0-5049 GCA_964519695.1 uncultured Spirochaetaceae bacterium | reverse complement strand
CCCGCCGCGCGAGAGCGGGCCGAGCCACCCGGGCCATCTCGCCGCCTGCGACGCGCTCCGCCGCATCTACGCACATGCCCCCGAGATCGAGAAGATCCATTCGATGCAGCCGGACGAGGCCGACGAATGTCGCCTGCTCTTCCTGCAGGATTTTCTCGGCTTCACCTATTCGATGAACGCGACGCTCCCCGCCTACGAGGACTGGCTGCTCCGGCAGGACATGCGCGCGCCCTACCTGCGCTACCGCGACAACCTGAAGCTGATCGGGGCTGCGACGCCGGAGAAGCGCTGGGTGCTCAAGAACTCGAGTCATCTCTGGGCCCTCGAGGATCTCTTCGCCGCCCTGCCCGGGGCGTGCGTCGTCCATACCCATCGCCATCCCGCCGAGCTGATTCCCTCGATCTCGAGCCTGGTCCACCGCATGCGCAGCATCTACGAGCCCGGTGCACCGAAGGATGTCGTCGGCCGACAGATGATGGATCTCTGGGCTCGCGTGCTCGAGATGAACATGGCGTCGCGCGCGGCCACGGGCGCGCGCGTCTTCGACCTCCACTTCGAGACCTTCAACGCGGATCCGATCGGCTCGTTGCGAGCGATCTACGCATTCTTCGACCTGCCCTGGACCGCGCGCGCGGAGCGGGACGTGCGCGCATGGGCGGACGAGAACCGCCGCGGCCAGCACGGCGAGCACCGCTACAGCGCCGAGGAATACGGCCTGACCGACGCCGAAATCGAGACGCGCTTCGCCGGCTACGTCGAATGGCAGGCGAAGATCCGCGACGCATTCTGACCCTTGCCGGACCGCGCGCCCCGCGCGAGCCCTTTTCAGCAGACGAGGAGAAGCCATGACGAGCCCCGACCGATCCGCGAGCCCTTCCGACGAGGCGACCGAGCGCGTCCTCTCCGGCCGGGTCTGGTCCGATTTCTGCGATGCCCTCAAGCAGGCCGGCGAGATCGTCCTGCGCGAGAAGTCGCCGAAGGACCTGCTCGATCGCGCCGAGGGCTGGCGCTATCTCTCGCGCCTGACGCGCGCGGCGCTCGAGCAATCCGTCGAGTCCGGCGATCCCGCTGCGCCCCAGCTCTACCGCCTGTCCCACGAGACCGTGAAGATCGGCGCCGACAATCCCGACGCCTACTACCAGAACGCGATCATCGACGGCCGCTACGACTACGTGCTCGAAGGGACCCGGGGCAGCGTCGCCTACATCGGCATCGGGACCTACAGCGGCGTCTACGGCCTCGATTCGAAGATCGAGCAGACGGGCTTCCTCGATCTCCATGGCGTCCCGGGCGACGCGAACGGCCGGATCGAGATCCACATCTCCAGGCAGGACAGGTCGAAGCAGGACAAGTCGAAGCAGGGCCTCTGGCTGCCGATGCGCGACGACACGCGCCTGCTCATCGTCCGCCAGTTCCGCATGGACTGGGAGAAGGACGAGGTCGCGCGGCTCGAGATCCGCTGCGTGAACGCGCCCGGCCGCGCCCTCCCGCCGAATGTCCCCGACCAGCTCTCGGCCGCGCAGATCGCGAAAGGTCTCGACGACGCGGCGAAGTTCGTCTATGCGACCGCCGAGATCTTCGTCGGCTGGTGCGACGACTTCGAGAAGAACCCGAACGACGTCCAGCAGAAGTTCACGGGCCTCGGCGATCCGAACAACCAGTTCTGGCACGGCTACTGGACGCTCGAGCCCGGCCAGGCCCTCGTCCTCGAGGCGATGCCGCCGGTCTGCGACGTCTGGAACTTCCAGCTCAACAACTACTGGGAAGAATCCCTCGACTACCGCTACTTCCCCTGTCACATCAACAAGCACACGGCGAAGTACGAGAAGGACGGCTCGATCCGGATCGTGATCTCGGCCGAGGATCCGGGGATCGGCAATTGGATGAACACCGCCGGCCATCGCCATGGCACGCTCGGCCTGCGCTGGACCCGCGCCATCGACCCGCAGAAGCCGAAGCTTCGGGTCGTTTCGCTCGCGGAGCTGAGAGCCGAAGCGAAGGAGCGAGATCGGGCTTAGCAGGCCGCGGGGCTGCGGAGGCGGCTGCCGTGCCGGGTGCACCGGCCCTGCTGTGCGGGGTTCGTGGCTCGGACGCACGCGTCTTGACTCGCCGGCGCGTCCATCGCCTTGCTGCGCGTGCGTCCATTACATCTCACCCCGCGCAGCAGGGCCGGCGCACTCGTTGCGGATGCGCTTCGCGATCGCCGCGTCTCGTACGAGTCCGGGTTCGTATGCCGATTTCATTTCGCGAACGGAGACTGTTGGATTGCCGCGAAGACGCGGCGTCAGGACGGGCGCTGAGCAGCGTCGGCAGAACGACGTCCGTGCGTCAGTCCTCGTCAGGCAAGGCGAACGCGACGTATTTCGAGCCGGCGGGTTGGCCGAGCTTGCCGCCGCCGGCGGCGACGACGAGGTATTGGCGGCCGGCGACGGCGTAGGTCGAGGGGGTCGCGAAGCCGGCGGCGGGTAGCTCGGCTTCCCAGAGCAGATCGCCCGTGCGTTTGTCGAAGGCGCGGATCTTCGCGTCCGGCGTCGCGGCGATGAAGAGCAGGCCGCCGTCGGTGACGACGGGGCCGCCGTAGTTCTCGCTGCCCTTGCCGCGGCCCGCGCCCTCGAGCTGCGGATACTCGCCGAAGGGGATCTGCCAGCGGATCGTGCCGGCGGAGAGATCGATCGCCGTGAGCGTGCCCCAGGGCGGCGTATTGATCGGGATGCCCTGCTCGTCGCGCAGGTAGACGTAGCCGGCGGTCACGTATTTCGACTGGGCCCCCGGTCGCGCGTCGAGCTCCGCCATCGCCTTCGTCGGATCTTCGGGATTCAGCAGATAGGCCGTGAGCCGTTCGATCAGCGGCAGCGGCAGATCGACGAAGCTCGGCATGCGGCCGCCGCCGAGAGCGATCATCGTGTAGATCCCGACGACGTCCCGGCGCTCGCCGAGGCCGATCAGCGAGGGACCGACGCCGGTGCCTGCGAGATCGGGGCCGTGGCAGACGCCGCATTTCTCGAGGTAGAGCCCGCGCGGATTGAAGCCCTTCGGCCGCTCCATCAGGCGCAGCACGGCGGGCAGCTCGTTCGCGTTGACGTAGAGCAGCCCCGTCTGCGGATCGAAGGCCGCCCCGCCCCACTCCGCGCCCCCGTCGAAGGCCGGGAACATCATCGAGCCCTCGAGGCTCGGCGGGATGTAGTCCTCGCCCATGCGCACGCCCGCGAGCCGCTCGAGCTGGACCTTCCGAAACGCCTCGCCGCGATCGTCGAGCCAGGAGAGGTCGAAGCGCTGGCGGGTGTAGGGCGGCGGCGCGACGGGAAAGGGCTGGGTCTTCGAGACATGCTGGCCGTCGACCAGCGCGCCGGGGACCGGCCGCTCCTCGATCTCGAAGACGGGCTCGCCGCTCTCGCGCTCGAAGACGTAGACGTAGCCGGCCTTCGTCGTCTGGGCGACGGCGTCGATCTTTCGGCCGTCGCGCTCGATCGTCACGAGCGTCGGCGGCGCGGGCAGGTCGCGATCCCAGAGATCGTGGTGGACGAACTGGAAATGCCAGCGGCGCTCGCCCGTGCGTGCGTCGAGGGCGAGCAGGCTGTTCGCGAAGAGATTGGCGCCCGCGCGGTCGCCGCCCCAGAAATCCGGTGTCGCCGAGCCCGTCGGCAGGAAGACGAGCCCGCGCTCGCGATCGACGGTGACCCCGGACCAGGAGTTGGCGCCGCCGCGCGTCTGCCAGGCGTCCTTCGGCCAGGTCTCGGCGCCGTACTCGCCGGCGCGGGGGATGGTGTGGAAGATCCAGCGCATCGTGCCCGTATTCAGGTCGAAGGCGCGGATGTCGCCGGGGGCGGCGCCGTCGGTCTCGCCGACCTTGGTTCCGACGATCAGCAGATCCTCGAAGATCGCGCCGGGCGTCGGGGACGTCACGTCGCCGCCGGTTGCGCCGTGGGCGAGGCCGGCGCGCAGGTCGGTGCGGCCGCCGCTTCCGAAGGATTCGATCGGGCGGCCCGTCTTCGCGTCGAGGGCCCAGAGATCCTGGCCGCAGGCCGCGAGGATGCGGCCCCCTTCGCCTGCGGGGCCGTCCCAATGGACGAGGCCGCGGTTGTGGCCCTGGGCGGCGCTGCCGTGCGCGAGCGGATCGAAGCGCCAGCGCTCTTCGCCGGTCGCGGCGTCGAGGGCGAAGACCTGGGAGCGCGGCGTCGTCCCGAAGAGCACGCCGTCGATCACGAGCGGATTCGACTGGATCTGGGAGAGCGCGCTCTCGAGCGGACCCGTGTCGTAGATCCAGACGGGCTCGAGCCGGGCGACGTTCGTCCGGTCGATCTGCGCGAGCGGCGAATGATGGGTCCGGCCGGGATCGCCGAGATAGTCGGCCCAGTCGACGTTGGCCGCGACGCCGCCCTCCGGCGCGCGCGCCGAGCGATCGGCGCCGCCCGATCCGTTCCCGCCGAGGCAGGCGACGGCGATGCCGGTTGCGGCGCAGGCGACGATCGTCGCGAGCGGGAGTCGGGCGATGGGGCGCACGGGCTTTCTCC
Organism: uncultured Spirochaetaceae bacterium; assembly: GCA_964519695.1. GTDB lineage: Bacteria > Myxococcota_A > UBA9160 > UBA9160 > UBA4427 > UBA4427. The sequence continues at coordinate 538 of CAZFKD010000313.1, read as the reverse complement.
TCTCGTCGGGCGGCCCGGGCCGTCCGACGAGCAACTAACGTCGAACGCTCTTCTCGGGCGCGGACGGACGGCGGTTCGCGGGCTGGGCCGGCTCGGCATGGGCCCGATCGGCGAGATAGAGGGCGATCGCCTCGAGGTCCCGCGGCGCGAGCTGGCCCGCGAAGGCGGGCATGCCCTTCGCCACGAACGCTCCGCCGTTCACGATCTGCGCGAAGTTCTCGCGGATCGCCGGGGGGCTGAAACGCAGGTCGGGCGTGACCCCGCCGCCGACGGCGCCGACCCCATGACAGGCCGCACAGTATTCCGAGAAGAGCGCGGCGCCGCGCTCGATCTCCGGCGCATCGTCGAAGGTCGGCCGGATCGGGTAGTGGCGCGCGGGCGCGGGCGGAGGATCCGGGGGCCGCTTCGCTGCCCCCCCGAGCTTGAAGACGAGCAGACGACCACCGCCCCGCACGCCCGCCGCCGCTAGCATCGCCGCGCGCGTGGCCAAGATCGCAGTCAAGAACCCGATCGTCGAGCTCGACGGCGACGAGATGAC
>CAZFKD010000312.1:654-5699 GCA_964519695.1 uncultured Spirochaetaceae bacterium | reverse complement strand
AGTAAAGCGCAGCCTTCGGTCGCTCCAGCTTGCAGCCTGCAGCAGCAGCGAGACGCGAGAAGCGACGAAGCCCGTGCCAAGGGCGAGCCATTCGCGCCCAGCGTGCCGCGCCGGTCGCGTCTTGTGCCTCTGAACGAGAGCGAGCAACCCGCGTCAAAGTCCGGCGCGGAGCAGCGGCAGCGCCCTTTCGATCCCCATCGTCGCGAGCAGCGTCGTCAGCTTCGGGCCCTTCGGACGCGCGATCAGGAGCTCATAGACGTAGGGATAGAAATCCTGGGCGCTGAGCGACGTGCCTTCGCACATCGTCTTCAGGTGCGGCACGAGATCCTCTTCGCGGCAATCGGGCGCCGCTTCGAGCACGCGCACGAGCCGCGCGAGGATCTCCCGGGGCTCGCCTGCGAGCCGGTCGCTCGCGGGCGTCTCGCGGATCCGGTAGCGGAACTCGTCCGGCGCGTGGTCCACGATCCAGCTCCAGACGCGCCCGGCGCGCTCGCGCAGACGCGCAGCCTCCGCTTCGTTCGCGACCTCGCCGGTCCGGCGGTAGTGGGCGAGCGTGCGCTCGACGTCGCCGTCATAGACCTGCAACGTCATCGAGAGCGGCCGGAACGACGGCACGCGCACGGGCGAAGAGCCCGGCAGGGTCCGCCCGGGCACGAGCCGCGAGAGCTCGATCGTCCGGCGCACGACGGCGCGCTTCTTGTCGTTCTTGCCGTCGTCGGCCGCATGCGCCGTCGCGACCGCGCGGTCCCAGTCTTCGTAGAGCTTGATGACGTCGGCGTCGAAGGAGATCTGGAACTCGGAGTTCGGCCGCTGCGACGCGAAGATCCAGCGCAGCATCTCGGGCTCGTAGACCGCGAGACAATCCGCGACGGTGACGGCACCGCCCGCCGAGCTCGAGATCTTCCCGCCGCCGCCCTTGATGCGCACGAAGTCGTACGGGACGTACTCGGGGGCAGTCCAGTCGAAGACGGGGCCGACGATCTGCTTCGCCGTGTCGTAGCTGCCGCCGGCGGTGCTGTGGTCCTTGCCGCCGGGCTCGAAGCAGACGCCCTCGTAGGCCCAGCGCATCGGCCAGTCGATCCGCCAGGGCAGCTTGACGTCGCCGCCTTCGCGCAGGTCGACGCGCGCCTTCTCGCCGCAGTCGCGGCAATCCATGTCGACGAACCAGTCGCCGTCCCATCCGAAGGCGATGCGGTCCCGGCCGCAGGCCCGGCAGAAGCCGGCGAGCGGGAGCCAGTCCGCGGCCAGCGGCTCGGTCCGGAACTGGTCGAGCGCGGCGCGGATGACGTCCTTCTTCTCGAGCGCGCGGCGGATGCCCTCGGCATAACGCCCGGCGCGGTAGGCCTTCGACTGGCGGATGAACTCGGGCTCGATGCCGAGGGGCGCGAGGCTCGCCTCGAAGACGGCGATGTGGTGGCTGGCATAGCTGTCGGCGGGCGGGACCGGGCTCGCCGGATCGCCCGCGAAGGGATCGGGGACGTCCGCGACGCTGCGCCGCAGGTTCTCCGTCAGCATCGCCTGCTCGGGCGCGTCGGCCGGAACCTTGCGGAAGACGTCGAAATCGTCCCAGGAATAGATGAAGCGGACCGGGATGCCCTGATCGCGCAGCGCCCGCGCGACGAGGTCGACCGTCATGACCTCGCGAAAATTGCCGACATGGACGACGCCCGACGGCGTGATGCCCGCCGCGACGACGATCGGCCGGCGATCTGGATGCGCCGCGACGACCCGCCGCGCCGCGATGTCCGCCCAATGCGAGAAATGAGAATCGTACTGCTGCATTTGCCCCATGCCGGGCCGCGCCCTCCGCGCCGCGGAGTGTGGCAGCCCCGACTCCGCATGCAAGCCCGAGCAGGCGCTCACATCACGGACCCCACCTCAAAACGAGGACCGGGCACGCCCATCGAGAACCTGGGCGTCCGAGTGCCTCGGCCGAGTGGTGCGGGGTGAGATGTAATGGAAGCACGCGCAGCACGGCGAAGTTCGCGCCGGCGAGCCTAGACGCGTGCGTCCGAGCCACGAACCCCGCGCCGCTCGGCCGAGGCACCTGGCACGGCTTGCGCCTCGCCCCCGCGCGACCGATCAGACCGAAGCGCGGGCGCCCTTCTGTACGACCGGCCGATCCGCCGCCTGATCCCGGCGCGACTCCGCCTTGTTGTAGAGCACCTGGACGTCGCGCGTCGCCGTGAGCAGCCGCGAATAGAGCCGCAGCTTGAGGGCGTCGAGCATCGCGAAGGAGAAGAGCGCGAAGAAGCTCGACGAGAGCGCGAGCGCCAGCGAGATGACCTCGAGGCCCTCGTCGCTGTTGTGCATCGAGACGAAGTTGAGGAGCATGCCGCCCGTCGTTCCGACGAAGCCGAGCGGGGGCAGCAGGTTCGCGTACATCGCGATGAGCCGGGCATAGTTGTGCTCGTACTCGTTCATGACGTACTGGCGCGAGGCGTCGAACACGAAGTCCGAGGGCTGGCCGTCGTTCTCGTTGTCGCGCAGCGACTTCTGGAGGATCCGGACCATCAGGATCGCGAGCGGCTCGGCGCCGCCCGGCCGCTCCGAATGCCCCCGACGCAGCTCGTCGTTGCTGACCCGGCGCGTCGCCGACCAGGCGGACACGACGGCGCGGAGCCCGTTCGCGAAGGGGATGAGCACCGCGATGAACACACCCGCGGTCACGATCACCGGCAACAATTCACTCGACATTCCGTACTCCCCGAGACGCTCGCGCGTCGACTAGCTGTTCCATTTCTGATCGCGCAGCATCTCGAGCGCCTCGCCGAGAGCACGCTGCTCCCCGATCGGGTACTCGACCAGCATGTTCTCGCGGCCTTCGAATCGCTCCTCGATGTCGTCGATCGACTGCTGGACCTTGCGCGTGTAGCGCATGTTCGCGAGCAGCTGGGTCTTCATGAAACGCAGGTTCGCGTCGAGGGCCATGACCTCGGGATGCGAGCTCTGCCAATCGGGCGCGAGCAGCGGATCGAGATGGCGGCTCATGTACTCGGCGATGAAGTTGTCGAGCAGGACGACGCTCCGGCTGTCGTTGCGGTCCGAGAGCCCGCTCATCGTCTCGTCGAGATGGATCAGGTCGCGCCAGGCGCGCATCAGGTCGGTGCGTCGCTGGGAGAGCGCCTCGCCGCCGAGAGAGGTCTCTTCGATCGCCTCTTGCTGAGCCGCTTCGCTGCCGACCGGCCCGTCGTTGGACGCACAGCCCGCGAGCTGGAGCGCGAGCAGCATCGGCGCGCCCAGGGCCAGTTTCATCGTTCGTCGCATCGGATTCCCTCCACGGGCGCGAACGCCCGCTCGATGATCTTCGTTCGCCTATTCGTCCGCCGAGTGGTCGCCGCGGCCCGAGCTCTCGTGGTAGAGGCGGCGGAGCAGCGTGTGCATCGGATGCTCGCGCTGGCTGCGGAGCGAGGGCGCGAGGTCCTCGCTCTCGACGACGGACCGGAACAGCGGCAGCGCACGGGCGCGGGCCGTGATCTGCTTGTCGAGCTTCGCGAGCTGGCGGCCGCCATCCTCGAGCTCCCGCGCGACACGCTGGCTCTCGCTCGTCCCGAAGGCCGCCGTCTCCGAGAGCTCTCCTTCGGCCGGCGAAGCGGGCGGCGAGCCGGCGCGTCCGCTGCGCTGCTCGGCGAGACCGGCCAGCTTGCGGGCGAGCCCGTCGCGCTGCTGGCGCAGGTCGGCGAGGCTCTTCTCGAGCTCGCCGAGGCCCTTGGCGTCGGCGAAGCCCATGTACATGAGCACGAGCTCGTCGGCGAGCGCCCGTCGGTAGACGTCGACCGTCTTCGAGCCCGCGCCGTTCTGGGCGATCCAGGAGCCCGCATGACGCGAGCCGGCGACGTGCTCGGCGATCGGTCGCGTGATCGCGAGGAAGTCGTTCGCGCCGCCGCGTCGCTCGAGCGCCGTCGTCAGGGCGGGCCAGAGCATGCGGTCGAAGGGAAAGACGCGCATCGCGAGGTGGTAACGGGAGGCCGCGAGCTGGATCTCCGCCGGTGCCGGGTTCGCGATGCCGTAGGCGACGAAGGCATCGCCGTAGCCGCGCGCCGCCTCGTAGGCGGAGAAATAGGCCGAGTCCGGAACCCAGCGCGTCGAATCGGCGAACGCATAGCGCTCGAAATGCGCCAGGTAGCGCGCGAAGAGCCGCGCCGCATTGCGGACGAGCTCGGCCGCGCGGGCGGGATCCTCGCTCGCACGGGAGAGGTAGTAGTCGGCGCTGTTGAGCGTCGCCTCCTGGATCTCTTCCCAGAGCGCACGCATCGACTGGAGATAGGACTCCTCGCCACTGTTGCGGAAGCCGAGCTCGCGCCACTCGCCGTCCCGGGCTTTGTGGAGCGAGGCGTAGACCTGATAGGCGCTTTCGATCGTGAACGGAAGCTCGACGTCCGGATCGACGCCGAGGCGCTGCTTCGCCGCGTGGACCTCGCCCATCTGGCGCAGGATGCGCATGTAGACCGCCGCTTCGCCGGACGGGGTCTCGGCGAGATCGGCCGCCCGGGCGTAGGCCGCGCCGGTCGCGCGGATGGCGGCGACCGATGCCTCCGAGAAGCCCTCGCTCGCGAGCAGGCCGCGGCTGTTGTCGTGGGCCTTGCTCGCCTCGAAGAGCACGGGGGTGAAGGTCAGGCTGCCGCCGTCGGACTCCGGCCCCTCGAGCCGGGCGACGATCCGCTCGAGATAGTCGCGGACCGACGCCTCGACGGGGATCACCTCGGGATAGGCGCCGACGCGCTGATCGCCGAGCAGGCGGACGATCGCGGCGAGCGAATCGAGCCCGAAGCCCATCCCCATCTCCTGGCTGCGCAGGAGCACGAGGCGCGCGACGTTCTCGTAGACGTAGGGCAGCGCGGAGACGAAGCCCGAGTTCGCGGCCTGGGAGAGCGACAGCGCCTGCAGCGTGTCGAAGGGCGATTCGAGCGGGACGACGACGTCCATCCAGAGCGAGAGGACGTGCTTCACGAACTCGGTATCGCTGCCGCGCTCGAGCGCGCGATGGGCCTGGATGTAGTGGTACCAGTAGCGGTCTTCCTGGCGGCTCTTGACGTCGGAGAAGG
>CAZFKD010000312.1:0-644 GCA_964519695.1 uncultured Spirochaetaceae bacterium | reverse complement strand
CCGGCGGCATGGCTGCGCGATCGCCCGGCGCCGGGTCTGCGCGAGATCCTCGCCGTTCTTGGCGCCGCGATCCTCGAGCGAGCGCTTCACGTAGGCGTCGAGCGACAGGCCGACCTCGCGCTCGTAGCCCGCGATCCGCGCGGCGAGCGACTGGGCGTCGGCCGAGCTGTAGATGTAGGCGTAGTCGAGGTAATCGTCCCAGGTCGCTGCCTGCGCCGATGCCGCGCCGGAAAGGGCGCCTGCGGCCAGGACGAGCGCGAGGCCCAATACGAAGCGCGCGAGCCGCAGGCCGCGCCAGTGCGGTCGGCTTTCCTTCATCATCGTCGTCATCCCCTCTACTCCCCTCGCTCGGCGTCGACCACCTAGCGCGATGCGTGCCGGCCCCCGCCTTGAAGACATTCGAGTGCGTATCGAAGCTCGGCACAGCGATCCTCGACGCGGCGGGACGGTGCCCGGTCGATCCACATCAGGAACGCGTTCAGGTTCTTGGTCTCCACGAATCGGTAGACGCCCTTGCTACTTACGCACTCGCCCTGCGTCTTAACGGCCGCCACGACGGCCTGCTTGAGGCGATCCTCCTCGCGGTCGGTGACACAGGCCTGCAGATCGCCGAGCGGAACGCCCGAGAGTCCGGGCCGGGCGCT
>CAZFKD010000311.1:0-5701 GCA_964519695.1 uncultured Spirochaetaceae bacterium | reverse complement strand
GTTCACCGTGCCGCCGAACCACTCGATGCCGTCGTCGAAGTTGCAGTAGACCTCGAGGAAGCTGATTTCGGTGCCCGAGCCGACTCCGGCGAGGGTGATGCCGTTCAGCTCGTTGCTTTCGCCGATCTCGTCGCCCGCGTGGCGGACCGAGATGTAGCGGAGCACGCCCGAGCTATCCAAATCGTCGGACTGGCCGTCGCCGGGGGTGCCTCCGTACGCCGCATCGGCTTCCGGAAAGCCGGGAACCGTGATGCCCTCGACCGTTCGCACGCCGACACCGAGGCCGAAGTTGTCACCGAGGTTGGTGGTCGCGTTGCCGAGCACCACGAGGCCGCCCCACAGCGCGACGTTATGCCCACCCTCTGCGTTCAGCGGCGCGAGCGGAGCGGTCAACGGCGTGTCGTCGAGGAAGAGATCGCCGGGCTGCCAGGAATCCAGGAAGCCGCTCGGGTCGCGGTCCGGGATTCCGTCCTGGTTGTTGTCGACTGCGGCCGTGGTGAAGATGATCGGGGCCAGGGCGGTCCCTTCCGCGATGATCGTTCCGTTCTGGGTGACGACCAGTGCGCCCGGGGTGCCGACGGTCGAGCCGGCGAGGACCGGGGCCGTCCGGGGCTGGCCGCGAACGATCGTGCCCGGTTCGATGGTCAACGTGGCGCCGTCCTTCACGAAGATCGTGCCGCCCGTGCTGCCGGGGCCCGTCAGGCCATCACCGAGGATGACGGTCCCGCTCCAGGTCGTATCCACGATGACGTTGCCCGTCACCACGGTCTGTGCACTCGCGGCTCCCGCCAGGGAGGCGGTACCGAGAGCGATTGCACAAGCTCCCAAGATGCTATTTCGCATGATTGATGCCTCTGATTCCGATTGGTTGGGTTGAGAAGGCTGCCCACGGCAGTACCCGAAGTTCCCGCTGCAGACGGCCAGCAGTATCTCGGGGGCGGATGTCGTGCGGATCGCTTCCATGTGACGTTCTCATGAGGTCGGCAAATGGGCTTTGGGCGTTCCCGGGGGCGCTGCCGATCCGTGTCCCTGAGCGACCGTCGCGCCTCAAAAATCGAGCGCGTAGCCCACCGAAAACGACCAGTCCATGCCGAAGCGACGGCTCCGTTCGACGTAGGTCTGCGAGGTCTGTTCGCGGTCGAATACGCGCCGGCGCGGCGAGTCCGTCAGGTTCTTGATGCTCATCTTGACCGTGAGGCCCTCCCAGATCTCCTGGGCGGCGATGAGGTCGACCTGGTGGAATTCGTCGAGATAGCGGTCGAGGGTCAATGAGAGAGCATTGACGCGATCCGGACCGATGCTGGCCGTTCCCGCCGCATCGAGCACGTCGCTGATCGCGAACACGGCGAGGGTCAGCGTCGTCCCCCATTCGGGATGATTGAAGCTGATGTCGGCGTTCCCGATCCACTCGGGCTGGCCGAACAGGCGCCGCTTGCGCGCGAGGCCGTCGAACTTGGCGACGTCGCCGGGAGCGGTCCGAAAGAAGGTGGCCGCGCGGGAGCGCTCCGCTTCGGTGCGCGCGACGCTCGCTTCGATGTACGTGAAATTGCCTCCGACCGATAGATAGTCGAGGTGGTCGATGCCGGGCAGGTCGAGGCCGAGCTTGCGCAGGAAGTCGAAGCTCTTGCGCGCCTCGATCTCGATGCCCCAGAGCCGGGCCGTGTTCGGGTTGTTGAAGAAGGTCCGGAAGAGCGCCGCGGCGCCGGAGTCGAGATCGAGCGGATTGCGCAGGATGATGCTCTCGATCGGGTCGTCGATGACCTTATAGAACGAGCTGAACGCGACGAGATCGCCGAGGTCGCCCCAGACGTATTCGACGCGGGCGTCGTAGCTTTCGACCTCGGAGATCCCGAGCTGGGGGTTGCCGACCGTGCGCTCGTCGGTACCGGGCTCGACGGTCGCGTAGTACCCCATCTCCCGGAACGAAGGCCGCGCCACGGTCTGCGCGAACGCCGCCCGCAGCGTCAGGCCTTCGAGCGGGCGATAGCTGATTCCGACGGAGGGCAGGACCTTCGTCTCGTCGACCTCGCCGTTGACGAGCGCGAGAATCTGCTCCTCCGTGAGGAGGTCGACGAACCCGGTGTCGGGGTTGATCGGCGTGTTGATGCCGAGGATCTGGTCGTTGAAGACTTGGCCGCTTCGATCGATTCGGGGGCTCACTTCGCCCCCCAGGGCCGGATCGGGATTGTCGAGCCGGTCGAAGAAGAGGTAGGCCGATGGGAAGATCGTGGGTCGCGAATTGAGTGTGACCCCACCGGTGAACGGGTCGTTGATCGAGTCGATGAAGAGCTCCTCGATGCGAACGCCGCCGAACAGATCGAGGTCTTCGAAGAGCGTGGCCTTGAGGTTTGCGTGTCCCGCCAGAATCTCCCGGGAGGATTCGTTCGAGGAAACTCGATCCCCGCTTCCCGCGTCGAAGCGGTCGAATAGCGTCCGGCCGAGATTTGGGAGCGTCGGAGATCCGAGCTGCCACTGCGAGAGCTGCCTTACCGTGACGGCCTCGACGAAGAACGCATCCACCTCCCGATCGGACCGCTCCCACCAGATCCCGGCGCGCGCGTTCAGGCGGGCGAAGCTCGTCAGCTCGATTTCCTGATCGAGGTCGACCCGGGCGAAGAACTGCTCCTCGTCGATGCCGGTCCGAGTCGACACGATGCCGCCCTGGGAGCCCGTCGCGAAGAACTGTCCTGCGCCCAGATCCGAGACCCGCACGGGGAAACGCGTCGGAACCGCGATCGGGGCGACGCCGGTTGGACATCGGACCACCGAGGAATACCCGCACGGCTCGTATACGAAGCGGTTTCCGAGCGAGGATTCTTTCTGGGTCGTCGTGGCGTAGTTCGTGGCCCAGCTGATCTCGAGGCCTTCCAGCAGATCGACCTCATGCTCGCCGTTCAGCTGGTAGAGGTCGAGATCGCGGGTCTGCTCGAACGAAGTCGAGCGACCGAAATTGCCGAACCAAAGAGCACCAAATGCCGGGTTCTGGGTCACCTCCTCGCGAAGCGTACCGGCGCGGCCGAGCCGGCTCCCCAAGGTCGAGACTGGACGGTAGGCGATGTTCAGCACGTCGAAGTTCAGATCGCCGTTCCGGGTTGCCTCGATCAGCGGTGTGTAATCGAGGTCGCGGAAAAAGCCGTTCTCGCGCAGCTCGACGGTCTCTTCCTCGACTTCCGAATGGAAATACGTCGCGTCGATCCGGTGTCGGCCCTCGCGGTCGAGGTCGACGCCGGCAGCGGCGAAGCCGGTCAGCCGCTCGGTCCGCGTACTCGCGATCTGCTCGAATCGCCCGTCGGAGAGCGCGAGCTCGCCGAAGGCGAGGCCGCCCGAAGTCGCCACCACCTGCGGGAAGGGCGGGCCCGGACTCGGGAGCACCGGCTCGCGGCCCTCCTGGAAGCCCTGCTCGCTGCGGTAGTCGATTTCGTGGCCGAAAGAGCCCTTGATCCGGAACGTACGGCCGAAGAATTCGTGCTGCCCGCCTGCGCTCGCGCCGACGTCGCTCTCGATGATGTCGGAGGGATCGGTCTCCCGGCCGACGGTCGAGCCCGGGTCGAACGCGAGGAAACGCTTCTTGGCGCCTTCCTCGAAGCCCGCCCCGATCGAGATCTTCAGCGTCGGCTCCTCGGGATAGTCGAGCGAGATGATGTCGATCGAGCCGCCCGACGAATTGCTCGGCGACGCCGGCTCGAAGGTCTTCGCGACGACGAGGTTCGAGACGACGTCGGACGGAAAGAGATCGAGCTGCACGGATTGCCGATCCGGATCCGGGCTCGGGACCGGCGCGCCGTTGAAGGTCGTGCTGCTGTAGCGGTCTTCGAGGCCGCGGATGATCGCGAACTGGCCCTCGACGATGTTGACGCCGGCGACGCGCTTCAGCGCATCGGCGACGTCGCCCGCTGCGTACCTCGAGAGATCCTCGGCCGAGAGCAGGTTGACCTGGAGGTCCGACTCCATGCGCAGCTCGAGGCCGTCCATCAGCTCGTCGACGACGGAGGCCTCGACGACGTATTCGTCGAGCTCGAGGACGTCGCCGCCGGTCGTCGCCACGGCCTGCGCCGGGGGCATCGGGAAGTTCTGCACGTTGTCCTGGCCCGCGACGACCTCGAAGCCCTTGGCGGACGAGGCGCGGAAGCCCGATTTGATGAACGAGAGGTCGTAGCGGCCAGCGGGCACGGCGCCGAACTCGTAGTCGCCGGCCGGGCCGCTCGTCGCGATCTCCTGGCGCGGCTCGCTGCCGTCGCCGGGATCGGAGAATTCCAGGATGACCGTCGCGCCCTGGATCGGCGCCCCGGAGCCTGCATCGAAGACGCGCCCGGAAATCGTTCCGGAGGTCGCGTCCTGGGCGCTGGCGGGCGGTGCAAAAGCGACGAGGCTGGCGACGAGGCAGGCGACGAAGCTCGTCGAGAGAAACGCGAGGCAGGCCCCGAGGAAGGCCCGGAGAGCGACGAGTCGGGAGAAGGCGGCGATCGGGCGAACGGCGGAATGGGCGGCGAATCCAGCGCGGGGGGTCGGTCGCATGGGCTCCTGCTCGTCTCTTGCGGGGCTCTTGTTCCGGGCTCTTGCCGGGTTCCTGCACGTGGGGGCGCTCGGGCGAGGGCTCGAAAGGTGGCGAGTATGAGAAGCCGACGGGGCTTTCAGGGCTCGCGTGCATGACGTTTCCATGAAGGTCCTCTCCGCTTCGTCACGCAGCGGTCCCCGGCACTGCGCGCGGGCCGGGCTGCGGATTTCGCGACGGACGTGTGACGGAATCGCGAAGCCGTGTGACAAAGCGGTGGGGTTTCCGGCGAGATACGGAGCGCCGCGTGAATGGCTGTTATTCATTGGCGGCGACCGAGCCGACAGATCCTGCGAGTCCTGACGCGATTCGAACGAGGATCAGACGCTCATGAGAATCCCTGCGAGAGAGCCATCGATGCTTCGTGAGAGACTCCCCACTTTGCGCCGAACAGATCCGGCGCTGCGTCGCGGCGCGATCGGGATGCGGGTCACCGCATCGGCGATTGCCCTCGCCGCGATCGCGTCCCTTTCTACGTCCGATCGCGCCAGAGCGGAAGTCCCCGGAGCCGCCTCGGACCAGTACCGCGCGAAGATGGAGAAGTGGGTCGAGACCCGGCAGATCCTCTCGGAGGAGCGTTCGGACTGGCTCGTCGAGCGCGAGAGCCTCGAAGCGACGCGCGATCTGCTGCGCGACGAACGCAAGGCCCTGAAAGAGCAGATCGAGTCGCTGAAGCAGACCGAAGGCGGCGCCGAGACCGAGCGGCTCGAGCTCGCCGCCCGCCGCGACGCCTATCGGCAGTCGGCCGAGGTCCTGGAAGGGAAGGTCCTGGAGCTCGAGCAGCAGGTGCTCACGCTGGTGCCGAAGCTGCCCGAGCCGCTGCAGAAGAAGCTCGAGCCGATCCTGGTCCAGATTCCGACGAATCCCGAGCTCGCGAAGGCGGGGCTGGGGCAGCGGCTCGTGAACGTGCTCGCCGTGGTCGCGCAGGCGGAGAAGTGGAACGGGACCGCGACCTTCGTCGGCGAGACGCGCGACGTCGGCAACGGGCAGAAGGTCGCCGTGCGGACGCTCTACTGGGGCCTCGCCCAGGAGGTCTACGTCGATTCCCAGGGCGAGACGGCCGGCATCGGCCGCCCGACCGCAGAGGGTTGGAAATTCGTCGACGATCCGGACCTCGCCGATTCGGCGAAGGAGATCCTCGACATCTAC
>CAZFKD010000310.1:2968-5706 GCA_964519695.1 uncultured Spirochaetaceae bacterium | reverse complement strand
GAACCCGGAGTGTCGACGATCTCGGCGTCGCTCGTGAATGCCGATCTCGAAGAGGCCGACCTCCGCAACGCGAGCCTTCGTCACGCCTCTCTCTTCAATGCCGATCTCTCGGGAGCGGATCTGAGCGGGTCGGACCTGGCTGGTGCGGAGCTCCATTCCGCGATCCTTGCAGGGGCAGAACTCACCAACGCCTACTATTGGAACACGAGCTTTCCATTCGGATTCGACCCCATCGCGGCCGGCATGGTCACCGGTCCCATCGTGATCAACAACGGCCTCGCTCCGCCGAACCCGGCCAACCTGGTCGACGACCTCGAGGCGTTCTACTTCGTCAACAACGCAGGCTGCAATGCGACCGTCGAGTACCCCTGCGTTTCGCCCGGTGCGCCGACGGCCGTTTCCGGCTCTGCGGGACAAGTCGGACTTTATGAATCGTCCTCCTTCAGCGGCCTCGTCCACGACCTCACCGCCAACGACGACTCGACGGCGAACGTCACGCTTCTCAGCGGGCATGTCGTCGCGAACGACTCCTCGACCGTGATCGCTCACGGTAACAACGACGGTATCTCGGCCAATGCCTTTGGCGATTCATGGCTGACCGCCTCCGGTTGTTGCTTCACGAATGTATTGGCACGCAATCAGTCGCAGCTGGACTTCTCCGGCGGCGGAATCGAAGATGATCCGCGCATCGAGCTATCCGACTCGGCAACACTGAACTTCAGTGGGCAGGCAATGACGATCAGCGTCGCCGACGAATCCAGCGCGACCATCCTCCCGGATGCAGGCCGGATCTACAGCACGGTCGATGTGGCGCCCGATGCGCGCGCGCTGATCCAGGGCGGACGCATGGGCGACTCCGGTCGGGCCGTTCAAAATCGCGGTGAGGTGTTGATGACGGACGGGTCCATCGAAATCGGCGGGCTCTGGACGACGGGCTACTCCGAGATCCGCGGTGGTGAATTCGCGGGAGCGCCCGAGCCCGTCGAGGGTGGATTCGGATATCTCTCCGAGACGCCGTGGAACTTCATCGCGCACGAGGCGGGACTGATCGATCTCTCCGGGGCAACTCTGAACGAGTACGTCAATCTGGGCGCGCGCGACACTTCTCGAATCCGCCTCTTCGGCTCCGACTTCGCCGTCTCCGAAGCGCCCGTCCCGTTCGGCACCCTCGACGCTCTCGCCGGCACCCTCTCCGGCACCCTGCAATCCGGCGACCCCATCGACAACGCCTTCGCCCACCGCGGCGCCGACTGCGGCGGCCAGCCCTGCACCGGCCGCATCCTCGTCCTCGCCCCCGGCCTCGACTGGGACCAGGATGCCGTCCCCAACGTATTCGACAACTGCGCCGAAGAGCCCAACGCCGACCAGGCCGACGTCGATTCGGACGGAACCGGCGATGCCTGCTTCGCCCCGATCGATCTGGATCGGGACGGAATCATCGACGCCCTCGACAACTGCCGCGTCGATGCAAACCCCGATCAAGCCGACACAGACTCCGACGGCGTCGGCGACGCCTGCGAGGAGAACCTGCTCTTCTGGGCCGACGCCGGTCTCGAAGGCTGCACGATCCCGCCCGAGCCCCAACCGTACGAACTCGTCACGAACGATCTCGGCAACGGCGACGTCATCGACCGTTCAGCCCAGCCCTGCGACTGCTTCGGCATCGAGTACCCGGTAACTCCGGGAGCCGCGAGCGTTCGATTCCTGCACCGATCGCCGTCCGGCGCCGTTGAGGAATACTGCGAGAACGTCGCGCCTTTCGCGCTCGGACTCGCGCCGAACCAGCCGATCTGCGCGGATGGGCTGAATGAAGACGGGCTGCACGAGCTGATGGCGACCCCGTACGACGCGCCGGGATGTGAGGCGGGGGGCGGGGAGGCACTGGCTTCGTCGATCCGAAGGTTCACGATGGAGGCGCCGGAGCCGGGGATGGCGGTGATGGTCGGCGCAGGGGTTCTGAGCTTGGCGGGGATTTCGCGGCGACGAGCGCGCGGAGGGGAATCGAGACGCCTCGCGCCTACGTGACCGGGAACAGCCGAGGTCAGCTCGACGTCGACCGTGGCGTTCGAGATGGACGACGGGCGGCTCCCCCGATCTGCAGCCTCTCGAAAGCGGCCGCAATGCCGGAATCAGATCTCGGAGATGGAGGCTTTCGCGCGGGCGGCGGGCGGGGTGCTCGGGGGGAGCGGCTTGCGGACGACTCCGTTCGCGATGTGGACGCGCAGCACACCCTGCTCGTCGTAGAGCATGGCCTCGCGGATGCCCTCCTTCCGCAGCTGCTCCGTCAACCTCACGACGGCCTCGGAGCGGGCGCCGGGATCGAGTCGGTCGAAGCTCGCGTACACGCGGCCGATCAAGAGGCCGCCCTGGCCCCGGTCGCTCCGGTAGGCCGAGGAGATGTGTTGCGAGATGCGGGCGAGGTCGCGGTTGCCGAGGATCGAGGCGGTTCCCGCCGGCTGGCGGGTCAGGACGATTCCCCCCGCGATCAGCGCGACGACGAGCCCGGCGGCCAGTGCGGATCGTCGCCGGAACGCGTTCGTCAGGTCGGACAGGGTGCCCGGTCGGGTCCTGGCGCGCGCGGTGGCGCGATCCCGGCCGCTCGGGTCGGGTCCATCGGAGAGTGAGAGCGCGGCTTCGCGTGCCAGGCGCGACCCACCGGCGATGCGTGTCGACGATGCGCCCGTCGACGCGGCCGCGACGTCCGCCCCGCGGAGCCGGAGGCCCCAGCACAGGCGCCC
>CAZFKD010000310.1:0-2958 GCA_964519695.1 uncultured Spirochaetaceae bacterium | reverse complement strand
CCGCGAGGCCGCCTTCGAGCCGAACCGCGGACCGCGCGGCGAGCAGGTGCTTCGCCTTGATGCCGGAGAGGGCACCGGCGAGCTCGTACTGACCGCCGTCGGCGACGAGCCGCGAGACGAGGCGGCCGAGCAAGCGCTCGAGCTCGACGACCCAGTGGTTCGCGAGCTCCGTCTGGGTGATGCCCAGATCGAGCAGCTCGGGCTGGATCGCACCGCGATCCCGCAGCATCAGGCCGACGACCGCGACCCGCGCCACGACCGCCTGGACGCTCGTCGGCGTCGTCGAGAGGATCGCTTCCCGTTCGAGCGCATCGATCCGGGCCTCGTCGAGGGCGAGGGCGATGCGCTCCGGGCCACAGGATCCGATGCGATCCCCGAGCAAACGGAGACGAAACGCATCGACGATCTGGTCGAGCTCCGCGGATCCGAGCACCGCGAATTCGGCGCCGAGGTCTTCGCCCGCCGCGTCGGACGGCGAGGGGGTGCTCTCGTTCGGTTCGGCGTCCGGAATCGGCGCGACGAGAGCGAGCGACTCGCCGGGATAGAGCTCGTCGAGCACCTCGCCGATCTCCGCGTCCGAAGCGCGCGACCCGTCGCGCGTCGAGGCGATCCAGTTGAACATGCGTGCGTTGTAGGTCACGACGGCCCGCAGGATCTCCGGCGAGAACCGTCCGAGACCGAGGGCTTCCTTGCGCGCGCGGACGCGGGCGAGGCCGCGCATCGGATTCGTGGAGTCGAAGTCGAGCGTCGCGGCCTGATGGATCTCGACCGCGATCTCGCTCGCGGACGGAAGCGCGGAGGACTGGGCGGCGAGCCGGACGAGCGCCGGTGTGAGCGCGACCGGATCGTGGACGATCTGTCGTCGCCCGTCGCGCTCTTCCGTCGAGAGGAGCCCCCGAACGGGGCCCCAGAAGGGCAAGTTGACCTATATGAACCTATCGGTGGTGAAGAAAAGCCCGCTGTCGAGTAGCCCGGGGCCGTCACCGACCCCGGGCCCTCTCCAGATCCGGACTAGGAGATTTCCACCATCCGGCTCCTCCGCGGATGCGGCTCGTGGCTATGGGCCCCAGATTCGAACCTTGATCCGGGGCTTGGGAAGCGGGAAGTCGCGAAGTAGATCCGCGAACCGCTCCCATGTGAGGCGCGTGCGCTGGCTCCGGCGGCAGAGCCACTTGTACCAGAGCCGCTTCGCCTGCTCCAGCACCAGCAGCAGACTTCTGAAGTTGCCGCTGACGCCGAAGTAGTTGAAGTGGCCCTGGATGCGCCTCGTGAGCGCTGCGTGCTGCTCCTTCACCGACTCGTGCCGATGGCGACGACACCAATCGTAGACGGACCCGATGATCCGTCTCAGGCTCGCACTGCGCGTCTTGCAGAACATCGCCCAACGTCCCGTCTTGGCTCGCGCCCAGTAGAGCGTAAACCCGAGGAAGTCGAACGTGGCCCGACCTTTCCCGCTTTCCTGCCGCTTCGGCGGACGCCGGAACGGAAGGAGCCGAGTCTTGTCGGGATGCAGGGACAGTCCGAAGTGCCCCATTCGCTCGCCGAGGGCGTCCATCACGCGCGTCGCATCTTCCTTGTATTCGAAGCCGATGACGAAGTCGTCGGCATAACGGACAAGGGTTGCCCCGGACGGGCCTCCGGCGTGGCCGGTTGACCTATATGATCTTCGCGGCGGTGCGGAAAAGGCCTCTTATGCTTCCTATCCGCTACCGGGGTTCTATAACCCTACTTCAGGTCTGCCATCAGATCTGCTTGAGTCAGCGGGGCAAAAATTGGTAGGCTCCGGGCCACTTGAGGAGGCGTTTCTTGCCGGCTTTGAAGGCGTAGACCATCCGATGACCATTATTGCTCACAGCCAAGGAACTCTAACGGTCGCAAATGCTGCCCTATCTGGCCTGCTGCCCGCCGGCTCGCATATCGTTTACCTGAGTCCGGCGATCAGCTGGGTACGAGCCGCATTATCGGCGAGTATAGGTAATGCGACCTTTCAGTACCTCCAACCGTTCGGTGATGGAGCTGCTGCTTGGGCACCATCATTGAATCCAGTGAAGTTGCTTTTGGCGCCAGGGGACTTCATTAGGGGATTCCCAGTGCACAGCGCGAACGGCTTATGAGAGCATCCATTTTGCACTTGGTTGCCATACTCGGGCTTGGATCGAACTGCGGAGGTATGGAGGTGGTCTCAATCGGCGACCGTCATCTTGAGGAGTTGTCTCGGTCGCCGGACACGAAAAAAGAGTGGGAGGTTTTTAAGCACACGATCGACGCGGAAATCAAGAACGAAGTAGCGGGGATACGCGCCTCGGGTGGTCCCGGGCTAACGTGGAATGCGCGCTGGCTAGGAAGTATCATCGCCATTGAGGAAACACAGGAAAATCCACAGAAATACGTAGGCTATATCGTCGAACAGAGACGATCCAAGGGCCTGCCAGAGCTAATTCGAGATACGCATCCGCAACAATGATGAGCAGAGTATTTTTTTTTGAATTGTGAAAGGTCCCGATGCCGTAGTGCTCCAATACTCAGCCGAGCACTACGTCGCTCGACTGTAATGCCGAAGCACCCTGACCGTGCCCGGAAAAGTGGACCCCCCAAAGGAAGCTGGTCTTCTTCAAGGAGTTCACAATGGCAAAGCGAAAGACGAGGCGGCGGTTTTCGGATGAGTTCAAGGCCGAGGCCGTTAAGCTGGTCAACCAGAGCAACCGATCGATGGCGGACTTGGCGATGGAGCTGGGGATCAACGCGAAGTCGATCGGGGAATGCGTCAAGAGGGCTTAGGTCTCTGTGCCGAAAGTCGACCGGTCAGAACCTCACTCGTCCGCCCACCGCCATTCGAAATTGAACGTCGTCACGTAGATCCGCTCCGACTCGATGATCGGAACCTGACCCTTCCGCTTCGGCCTGGCCTTCGCGACCGCCTCGATCGCCCAGGTCGCGAGCAGGGGATGGGGCATCTCG
>CAZFKD010000309.1:0-5723 GCA_964519695.1 uncultured Spirochaetaceae bacterium | reverse complement strand
CGCAGCGACCCTGGCGGCGCACGCCCTGGCCGAGGCGCGGAAGCTCGGGGACCCGGCCGTGCTCGCCCAGACCCTCGACGACTGCACGTTCATTCAGTGGAGCCCGTCCGATCCAGAGGCGTGGATCGATCTCAACGCCGAGGTGTCGCTCCACGCGCGCACGGCCAACGATCTCGATCTCGAGATCTCGGGTCACAAGGGCCGTGTGAGTGGCATGCTCGAGCTCGGGGACCGCGCTGGGGTGCAGCGCGCGATCCGCGCCTGCGAGCGGATTGCGCGGGACGTACCGACCGCCTATGCGCGCTGGTGGTGCACGGTGTTCCAGGCCTCTCACGCGCTCGTCGAGGGCGAGCTCGAGGTCGCAGAAGGCCTGATCCTCGAGTCCATCCGGATCGGCCAGCGGATCGATTCGCCCGAGGTCGCGATCGAGCTCCAGGCGCAGTTCGTCTATTTGAGGGTCGAGCAGGGCCGCGCCTCCGAGATCGAGGCCGCGACGCGCGAGCAGGTCCGTCGGTTTCCGAATCAACCGACCTGGCGCGCGGCGCTGGGGCGGGTCCTCGTCGCGAGGGGCGATCTCGCTGAAGCCCGCCACGTGATCGCACCCCTCGTCGAGCGGGAGTTCGCCGATATTCCCATCGATCGGGGCTGGTTCGGGACGCATGCTTTCGCCGCCGAGGTCGTCGCTGCGATCAGCGATGAGAAGTCGGCGGAGCGACTCGAGGAACATCTGCGGCCCTTTTCGAGGCGCACGATCGTGGTGGGCAGCGCCCTATTATACGGCCCCGTGGCCCACTATCTGGGCCTGCTCGCCGCTACCCGATCGCATTGGGACGCGGCGATCGTCCGCTTCGAAGAAGCCATCGTCTCGGAGCAGCGCGCCGGGGCGCTTGTCTTCGCCGCTCGCACGCGGCTCGCGTGCGCGCGGGCGCTGCTCGCACGCGGTGGGGAGGGGGACCGCGCGCGAAGCTTGAAGCTCGTGCGCGATGTCCTCGAGATCGCGGAGCGGCGCCAACTGGTCGCGGTCGCCGCAGAGGCGACGGATCTCCAAGCAACCGTTTGGGGTCGGGTCCAGGATGAGGCCACTGTCCGCCTTCTCCCCGAACGGGACCCCCGGCGGGCCAGTTGACCTATATGATCTTAGCGGCGGTGCGGAAAAGGCCTCTTATGCTTCCTAGCCGCCACCGAACTGTTTCGCACCGGCGCGGCGATATCGGCGTAGCCATTCCCATTGAGAACGACCCCGTTCATCCCGTCGCTCAGCCTCGCGTCGACCTTCGCTCAACGCTTTCCGAGCAGCATCGACAATCCCTGGGAGACGAGATCGGCGTGGTCGTCTGGGATGTTTCCCTTGGGCGTCAGCTGGTTGATCAGCTCGGGCAGGAGCTGGGACATCGTCGAGCTCGCCTGCTGCGGCGAGATCCCCAGCTGCGAGGCGATCTTCCCCAGCGCGGGATCGCCTAACGCCTTCAGCAACTGCTCCGGCGAGACGCCCTTGTTCGCCCCCGCACCGACCCAGGAGCTCGCCTGGTCGGCAAGGCCGCTGCGATTCAAGTTCTCGACGAGCCCGGCAACCCCGCCATTCTGCTGCAAGAGCGCGAACCCGGCGGCCAGAAGTTTTCCCGTGTCCATGCCCTGCGCGCCGCCCGATGCCTGCGCCTGACTTCCCTTTGCGAGATTGCCCAGCAGATCCCCGAGCGGATTCGCCGCCCCCGGGCGCGATGCGCCCTTCAAGGCCGAATTCACCACGTTCTCCAGCATGCCATCGAGTAGCCCCATGAAGTTCTCCCTTCGCGAACGAATTAGCGTCGACCGATCGGTCCACACGATTCGTCGATGTCGATGTCGAGCGCGAACGCTAGCCCGGGAATCGGCGCCGGATGAGGAAGAATCTTCGACTTCTTCCGCGACGTGTGGAGGCCATTCGTAAGCAGGACTTTCTCGACTGCTCGTACGTCTTCCGGCCTGGATGAAGCACCCATCTCCCATGACGTCGTGCGGACCCTCGACCAGATCGTTCGTCAGGGCAAGCTGAACTGGATCCTCGAGGCGGACCTCCCGAAGCGGATCCGATCCCTCACGGTTCTCGAAACGACCGGGGAGACGACTGCAGAGCGCATCGCCCAAGACGAATCAGAGGCACCGCCGCTCGGAGAAGATCATCGGCGGGCGGGGCAACCCCGGGAACGAATCCGCTCGTTCTTGCAACGCCCCACGATTCGCTCCCCGTGCCCGCAACACGTCATTCCGGCGTCCCTCGACATCGACCCCGCCCTCGTCGTGCCTCCTCCACTTCCCGTCCCCTGTGTCGTCTGCGCGCGAACGCCGAGAGCACGAGCGCAACGAACGCGGCGCTCATGCGCGGCTCGGGCACGGTCACGGGCGAGCTGAACTCGGAGGTGTTGCCGTCGGCATCGGTGGCGGTCGCGACCAGCTCGTGGGGTCCTGCACCGTTGAGGAAGAGAAAGATCGAGGACACGACCGGTTCGCCTGCAACGAAATCGGCGGCCTCGAACTCATCCGAGGCGATCCAGCTTCGTCCCTCCTGGTCGTTCACGTCCGCGACGTAGAA
The DNA here is from genome assembly GCA_964519695.1 of uncultured Spirochaetaceae bacterium. Lineage (GTDB taxonomy): Bacteria > Myxococcota_A > UBA9160 > UBA9160 > UBA4427 > UBA4427. Next base: position 3,154 of record CAZFKD010000309.1, on the reverse strand, counting down.
GTCCACCGTGATCGGGTAGCCGCTGTTTCCCGGGATGGAGTCGACGAAGTATTCGACCTCGATCGGGGCCTCGCCGTTCTGGGAGGCGCTCAGCAGCTCTGGGAAGTTCTGGAGCCGGTTCGGTCCCTCATCCTCGTCGCCGGGGTCGTTCGGGGTGGGATCGGTTCCACTGCCGTTGAGCGCAATTCCGAGCCCGCCGTTCTCGTAGATGGCGTTGCCGCGGATGGTGATCCCGAGCGTCGTTTCGTTGTTGAAGAGCAGGACGCCGTTCGAAGTATTTCCGGCGATCGTGTTGCCAAAACCCTCGAGCGTCGCTCCAACCAGCGCCGCGCTGGCCCCTCCGTTCACGGAGATCCCCGTCACATTGCCGAGCGCCGGCTCACCCTCGGCGTCGAGACCGATCTCGTTGCCGAAGATCAGGTTCCCGCTCGCATTGCTGCCGAAGACGAGGATGCCGGTCGAGTTCCCCGAGATCAGGTTGCTGGCGCCGGCGGCCGGCCCGCCGATCGTCACGTCGGGGCTCGTCGAGCTGACGCCGATCGTGTTCGGCAGCGCCTCCATGCCGTCCACGTCGGTGCCGATGTAGTTGCCGATCACTTCGGTACCGACCGAATCGCCCGCGAGGCTGATCCCGGGCCCGCCGTTGCCCGAAATGAGGTTGCGGCGCGAGACGAGCGTGCCTCCGATCTCCGAGTTCTCCGACGAGAACACGCGAATTCCGCCGGCCGAATTCGGGAGAGCCGCCCTGCCGTTGGCGGTGGTCCCGATGAAGTTGCAGCGCACGGTCGTGTTCTGGTTGTTCTGCACATCGAGGCCGAATCCAGAGAAATTCCGGATGACGAGTCCTGCGATCAGCGAATCGTCTCCAAAGATCCTGAGACCCTGGACGTTCGGGCCCGCCTGGAACCCGTCGATCGCGACCCGGAGAGTCGGAGGCCACGACGAGCAGGTGCTGCCCTCTTCCGTCAGGCCGGTCACGATGGTCGGGCCGGTGAGCGGGGGCAGACTCGACTGCGGCGTGATGACGTGGAGTCCAGCGCCGGGAATCTGGAAGAAGATGCCGTCGGGACCGGCATGCGCATTCGCATCGAGGATGGCCTGGCGCAGCGAGCCGGCGCCCACGTCGTTCGTGTTGACGACCCAATACACGTCGGCATGGACGAGAGAGGGGTAGACGGCGAACAAGGCGAGAGCGCAGATTCGAGCAGCGAGCTTCATGGGACCCTCCGTTTGCGGACGTGCCCGCCGCGCCTCATTCGAGACGCGCGATTCGTCGAAGATTTCCGGCCTTCGCGCGGAGGGCACGCTCCAACGATTCGACATCCCTCTGCGATGGGGGAGTTCCCGAATCAGTTCACAAAGGGACCTTCCGTGCGATCGTGCGGAAGCGTTTCGGGGCCCAGTTCCCAACCACCCGTCGGGGGATGAGGCAGTTCAGTGCGACCGGGTCACCATTCTTCCTTGCTCGCTCTCACGGCTGCGATCTCTCGGGCCTGGTGCGCCGATCGCGGTGGCGGCTAGGAAGCATAAGAGGCCTTTTCCGCTGTCAACCCGATCTAGAAATGTCGGGTTCTGTGCAAAGTAGAAATGTCGGGTAGTCGGTGACTTCGGCCGGGCTCGTCGGGAGGGGCGGAGCCCCGAGCGACGAGCCCGGCCGAGGGGATTTTCAAGGTCCGGGCAGGGCGTCCGCGCGATCTCGCACCGCTCGGATCTGTTCCTTTCGACGACGGCGCACGCCTGGGCTGGCGAGCATCTCCTGGTCGCGAGCTCGTTGGTCGGTCTGGATCTTCAGCAGCACGGCGCTGAGCCGCTTGTTTGAGACGATGTCGCCGTGGCGGACTCGTCGGAGCGATTCGAACGCATGGAAGGCCAAGGGGCGTCCCTGATGGCGAAGCTCGATTCGGCCGTCGAGGAATTCGTGAACGCGGGAGCGCTGGCCCCGGAGCTCGATGGTGTCGGGGCCTGGCTCGAGCAGGTAGAGCCCGCGGCGGAAGTGGATCGTCAGCTCCTGCGAGATCTTGCGCTCCTCCTGGATCGACAGGATGAGCTCGAGGTCTTCGTCCTCGCGGACGGGGCGATGGGCGTCGTGGTCGCTCCGGGGCGGCTTGGCGAATCGGGTGTTGAAATCCTCGATGAACTCGGAGGCGAAGGCGTTGGCGGCTTCGATCGTCGAGATCTCCCGCAGCCGAAGCTCCTTCACGAGTCGATCCTGGAGCGTGAGATGAGTGCGCTCGACCCGTCCCTTGGCCTGCGGCGTAGGCGCACACAGGATGTCGATGTTGAGCTCCGAGAGGGCTCTGCCGAACTGCGTCAGGCCATCGTTGCGGCGACCGCGGGAGCTCGCAATCCGAAAGATCCCGGCCTGGTCGCTGTAGAATGTGACCGGTTTGCCGTGCCGTACGAGGTAGGACCGGGTTGCGGCGAAGTACCCGAACGTGGACTCGGAAAGCTCGAATCGCATCGCCATGAGCCGGCTCGTGGCGTCGTCGACGAAGACGAGCAGGGTGCACTTCGGGGCGCGCTCTTCGAACCAGGCATGCTCGCAGCCGTCGATCTGGATCAGCTCGCCGACGCAGGAACGGCGATGGCGTGGCTGATGAACCTGTCGCTGGCGACGGGAGCGGGGCACCCAGACCTCGGCCTGGACCAACCATCGTCGGAGGGTCTCGACGCAGACGTCGAGCCCGTGCCGCTCTCGAAGCTTCTCGGCGGCCAGGGTCGGACCGAAGTCGGCATAGCGAGCGAGGACCAGCGACAGCGCTTGCTCGCGGAGCGAATCGGGAAGCTTGCGATTGCTCGGCCGACCCCGATGCTTCGAGACGAGGCCCTGGGCTCCTTCGAGCCGCAGTGCCCTGCAGAGGCGTTCGACCTGGCGAAGGCCGATCCCCAGTTGCTCAGCTGCCTGAGCCTGCGTCATCGGTCGCTCCAGGACACGACTGAGTGTCTGGAGTCGGTTGAGTTCCTTGCTGCTCATCGTCAGGCTTCTCCGATCGTCCATGTCGGCCCTCCGGCCCGACACGGTGGGGCGGAGAACCCGACATTTCTAATGGTGGGAAACCCGACTTTTCAAAATTGCTCCTACATCCGCACCACCGCTAAGTTCATTTGAACTAAGCCGCTGACGCGGCAGGGGTACCGACCGGGACGCCGAGCG
>CAZFKD010000308.1:0-5728 GCA_964519695.1 uncultured Spirochaetaceae bacterium | reverse complement strand
GCCACCGCCTCGGCCGTGGCCAGGCTGTCGCCGGTTGCCATGACCACGCGCAGGCCGGAGCGGTGCAGCGCTGCGATGGCGTCGGGCGTCGACTCGCGGATCGGATCGCGCACCGCCAGAAGGCCGGCCACCCTGCCCTCGATTGCGAGCTGCATCACCGTGTTGCCCTCGGCGCGCAGGGCTTCGGCTTTGTCGTCCAGCCCGGCCGTCCCGGCGCCGAGCTCGGCGATGAGACGCTGGTTGCCGAGAGCGATGTCCTGGTCCTCGACCCGGCCCTTCACGCCCTTGCCGGTCAGGCTGTCAAAATCGCTCGCCTTGCCCAGGGTGAGCCCGCGTTCGCGCGCGGCGGCCACGATCGCCTCGGCCAGCGGATGCTCGCTCGCCGCCTCCAGGCTGGCCGCCAGGCGCAGCACCTCGTTCTCGTTCCACCCGTCTGCAGGCACCACGGTGGTGAGGCGCGGCTTGCCTTCGGTAAGCGTTCCCGTCTTGTCGACCACCACCGTGTCGACCTTGGAGAGGCGCTCCAGGGCCTCGGCGTTCTTGATCAGCACGCCCAGCGAGGCGCCGCGGCCGGTCGCGACCATGATCGACATGGGCGTGGCGAGACCGAGCGCGCAGGGGCAGGCGATGATGAGGACGGCGACGGCGTTGATCAGCGCATGGGCGAGCCGCGGCTCGGGTCCGAGCCAGGCCCACGCGACGAAGGTGAGGACGGCGATGGCGATCACCGCCGGCACGAAATAACCCGACACCGTGTCCGCCAGCCGCTGGATCGGCGCCCGGCTGCGCTGGGCGGCCGCCACCATCTCGACGATGCGCGCGAGCAGCGTCTCGCTGCCGACCCGCTCCGCCTCGATCACGAGCCCGCCGCTGCCGTTCAGTGTCGCGCCGGTGATCGGATCGCCCGCGGCCTTCGCGACCCGCATCGGCTCGCCGGTGATCATCGATTCGTCGACGGTGCTCCGCCCGTCGACGACGCGGCCGTCGACGGGGACCTTCTCGCCCGGCCGCACGCGCAGCCGATCGCCGACGCGAACCGCCTCGAGCGGCACGTCGCTCTCCTCGCCCGAAGGTTCGATGCGCCGCGCCGTCTTCGGCGCGAGACCGAGCAGCGCGCGAATGGCCGCCCCCGTAGCGCCGCGCGCGCGCAGCTCGAGGACCTGCCCGAGCAGGACGAGGGTCACGATCACGGCGGCGGCCTCGAAATAGACGGCGACCTGCCCGTGGTGTCCGCGGAACGCCGCGGGGAAGAGATCGGGCGCCAGCAGCGCCAGCGTGCTGAAGGCCCAGGCGACGCCGGTCCCGAGCGCGATCAGCGTGAACATGTTGAGATGGCCGCTGCGCAGCGAGCGCGCGCCGCGCACGAAGAAGGGCCAGCCGCCCCAGAAGACGACCGGCGTCGCGAGCAGGAACTGGATCCCGGCGAGGACGCGCGGCGAATAGCGTGCCGCGAGCGGATTGCCCGGGATCATCTCCCCCATCGCGAGCACGAAGACGGGGAGCGTGAACAGCACGCTCGCCCAGAAGCGCCGGGTCATGTCGACGAGCTCGCCGTCGGGCTCCGGCTCGGCGGTCGCCACGCGCCGCTCGAGCGCCATGCCGCAGATCGGACAATCGCCCGGCCGATCGCTCACGACCTCCGGATCCATCGGGCAGACGTAGTCGCCCGGCGCCCCCGCCCGGACGGCCGATCGTTCCGCGGAGACCGGCGGGCGCGGCGCGGCGGGCGCGGCCAGGAATTTCGCCGGATCGGCCGAGAACTTCGTGCGGCAACCCGGGCTGCAGAAGGAGTAGGTAGTGCCCGCATGCTCGAACGACCCGCCCCGCGGCGCGGCAGGATCGACGCGCATGCCACAGACGGGGTCGAGATGCATCGGCTCGGGCTCGCGCGCGGCCTCGGATCCGCGGGCAGGCGGTGCGACAGCTCGTTCGCCTTCGCTCGGCTCCTCCGCATGACCGGCGCAACACCCGTCTCCCGCCATGGCCACTCCTTGCGACGACGCGCGTCAGGCCGGCTCGGGGCGAGCCTCCGCCCGGAGGACGCGCGCCTTCTGCTCGAGCGCGTCGACCGCAGGGGCGATGCGTCGCGGATCGAGCGCGGCCGCGACGTCGTCGCCGCCTGCGAAGCGCAGCATCGGACCGAGGCGCTCGCGCAGGCAGCTCATCGCGAAGCCGAACATGTCGCCGCCCGCGACCGGATCGAAGGGCACCCAGTGGTTCCGGTCACCGGAGGGATGCACGTAGTGATAGTGCGGATCGTCCTCGAAGAGGTCGAACCGGAGGTACTCGTGGCGATCCCGCGTTCCGAAGACGTGGATCGAGACGCCGGTATCGGTGAAGCCGCCTTCCGGCGAGAACGCGAGGATCTCGGCGAGATCCTCGGGGCGATCGGCGTAGGCCTTCGCGAGGCGCTCGGGATCGACGCTGCGATACTCGAGCACGAACGTCACCGCCCCCGCCTCGAAGGGCGTGCAGGCCTCGGGATCCGGCGGCTCGGGCTGGACCTTGTAGACGACGCCGTATTTCGGGCTCGGCTCCATCGCTAGATCCCGTAGACGCGCGCGGCGTTGCCGAACGCGATCTTGTCGAGCTGATCCTGCCGCAGGTTCTTCGCGAGCTCCCCGAGGATCTGCCGCGATCGCGGCCAGAGCGTCACGCTATGCGGATAGTCCGAGGACCACATCGCGCAGTCCGCGAGCCAGGGATGGCTCGCGACCAGATCGAAGCCGACCGCGTCGTCGAGGACGGTGACGAAGAGGTTCGTCCCCGTGCACTCGACGGGCGTCTTCGTCTGCTCGAGCGTCGCGTCCCTCAGCTCCGACCGGACGGCGGCGTTCTGGTCCATGGTCTGGAGCCAGAAGGGCAGCCAGCCGAAGTTGACCTCGGCGGCAACGATCTTCAGGTTCGGATGGCGATCGAAGACGCCGGCGTAGACGAGATAGGTGAACGGCCGGACGGCGGAAAAGAAGCGCCAGACGGTCCCGCCGGCCGTGATCTGGAGGTCCGCGATGCCGTCCCAATCGGCTTCCTGGGCGCGGCCGCCGAAGGTGCGGTGGAAGGTCAGCGGGATGCCGCTCTCGGAGGCGCGGGCGTAGAGCGGCTCGTAGTAGCGATCGTGATAGGGGCGGACGGGCAGCCCGGGGATCAGGATCGCCTTCGCCCCGGCGCGGACGCAGCGATCGAACTCGGCGAGGCAGATCTCCATGCCGTCGTCGACCGGCAGCAACGGGAGCCCGACGATCCGCCGGGGCGATGCGCCCTGGAACTCGCCGAGCATCCAGTCATTGTAGGAGCGCATGCAGGCCACGCCGAGCTCGCGATCGGGCATGACGTAGGCCTGGGCCGCGTAAGCGGGGTACACGACGGAGACGTCGATGCCGTCCTTGTCCATGTCCTCGACGTGGGCCTTGCCCTGATGGTTTCCGGGCAGGATCTCGTCGAAGCGCAGCCCCGACATCTTCTTGTCGCCGGCGGCACGCCCGGCGGTCGCCTCGATGCCGAAGGTCCGCTTGGGCGGCGCACCGTCGAAGCTCCAGCCGTCGCCGCCGTCGGCGCCGCGCAGCATCTTCGGGGCGCGCGCCTTCAGCTTCTCCGGCACGCCGTCGAAGACGTGCGGCGGCTCGTTGATGTGGCAATCGGCGGAGATGATCCGCTCCGGAAGGACGGTCGGCATGGGCGCTCTCCTGCTCCGAGACGATGAAGTCCGAGGCCGTCACTCTATCAAGCACGGCCGCGGCAGCCAGCGAATGCCGGACCCGACCGGAATCGACGGGCCGCCGCAGAAGCCGCGCGCGAGCGCGCCGATCAGCCCTGCGAGAGCCGTGCGAGCGCCTCGTCGCTGCCCGCGAGGACGAGGGCGTCCGACGGCTTGAAGGCGACGCCCGGATCGGGCGGCAGCTGGAAGCGGCCCGTGAGCGCGTCCTTGACCGCGATGACCTGGATCCCGAGCTTCACGCGCGGATCGATCTGGAGGATCGTCCGTCCGAGCCATTCGTCGGGGCAGGCCATCTCCTGGACCGAGTAGCCCGGCGCGATCGGCGTGTACTGGAGCACCGACGACGTCGCGATCCGATGGGCCAGGCGGAAAGCCGCCTCCCGCTCCGGGAAGATCGCCTCGGTGATGTGGAGCCCCTCGAGCGCACGGGCCTCGTTCTCGCTGCGGACCTTGGCGTAGATCTGCCGGACGCCGAGATCGCGCAGGGCGATCGTCGCGAGGATCGTCGTCGAGAGCGCCTCCGCCGTCCCGATGACCGCCGCGTCGACCTCGCGCGCGCCGGCGCGCTCGAGCAGGAGCGGATCGGTCGCGTCGCCGACGATCACGCGCGTCGCCCAGTCCGCATAACGATCGACCAGATCGCCGTCGCGCTCGATCGCGACGACCTCGTGTCCGAGCTCGCACATCTCGCGTGCGAACCAGAGACCGAACGCGCCGAACCCGACCAATAGGACCCGCATGCCCACTCCTCTCAGCCGATCAGGACTTCCTCGTGCGGATGCCGGAAAGTCGAGTTGTGCGATCGCCGGGCCATCGCGCCGAGCACGGCGAGCGGCCCGACGCGGCCCAGGAACATCAGCAGGACGAGCGTCAGCTTGCTGCCGTCCTCCAGCGTCGGCGTCAGGTTCATCGAGAGCCCGACCGTCGAGAGCGCGCTCTGGACCTCGAAGACGTGGCTCACCATCTGCGTCCGCTCGGCCCCCGCGTCGGCTTCCACGTCTTCGAACTCGAGCATCGCCATCGTGAAGACGAGCAGGATCAGCACCATGCCGACCGCGAGCCCCGTCGCGCGGTGGACCGTCTCGTCGGGCACCGTCCGCCCCCCGACCGAGACGTGGCGATCGCCGCGCAGGCGCGTCCAGACGAGCAGCGCGAGCAGGGACACGGTCGTGACCTTCACGCCGCCGGCGACCGAGCCCGGCGCGCCGCCGACCCACATCAAGGCGACGGTCAGCAGCAGCGAGTCGTTCGAGACAGAGGCGTAGTCGACCGTGTTGAAGCCCGCCGTGCGCGGCGTGATCGCCATGAAGAAGGCGTTGACGACCCGATCGACCGGCCCGAGCCCGCCGAGCGCCCGGTCCCATTCGAAGAGCAGGAACGCCGCGGTCCCGACCGTGACGAGGAAGGCCGTCGCGACGAGCACGACCCGCGTATGCGTGGCGAGTCGGCGCTTGCCGCGCAGGCGCGCGCGCAGGTCGTGCAGCACCGGAAATCCGATCCCGCCGAGCACGACGAGGAACGCGACGACGAGCAGGATCGATGCGCGCTCCTGCAGCCCGACCAGACTGTCCGAGAAGAGCGAGAAGCCCGCGTTGCAGAAGGCCGAGACCGAATGGAAGATCGCGAGCCAGAGCGCCTCGGAGAAGGCATGGTCGCCCGAGAAGCAGGCGAGCAGCACGAGCGCGCCGGCCGTCTCGCAGACGATCGTGACGCCGAGGATCGTGCGCAGCATCTGGCGGGGCGTGCCGGAGGGCAGGATCGCGGTGAAGCTGCCGGCGGCCTCCTCGACGTCGAGGCCGGCCCGCCGACCGGCGGCGACCGCGACCGAGGCGGCGAAGGTCAGGATCCCGACCTCGATACAGGCTTTGGTGAGATTGAGATCGAATACGACCCCGACATTCCGATGCCGGACGGTATTCTCATTCCCATCAAGATGAAGTTCGTGCCCGGAACGTACAGCGAAGGAGGCGAGCTGTGATGAGGAAGCAACATCTGCAATCTCTTGCCGCGCCA
>CAZFKD010000307.1:0-5729 GCA_964519695.1 uncultured Spirochaetaceae bacterium | reverse complement strand
GAGCGGCTCGTCGAGGTTGATCATCGACGGAATCCAGCTGTCGCGCTCCGGCCGCGAGCTCTTGCCCGAGCAGAAGACCTCCGGCGTCTTCGCGATCGTCATGACGTCTTCGTAGCGCGTGACGCCCCAGAGCCCGCCGTCGGCGCTCGGATCCCAATAGACGGGCGCTTCGTCGCGCATCCATTTGAACTGCTTCCAGGGATCGAGATAGAAGAAACGGTCGAGCAGGCGGATGTCTTCGCGGTGGGGATGATTCGGCATTTCGGGTCCGTTCGGGGTTCGAGGCGTTCGAGGGTTTCGGTTCAGCCCGCACGCTCGGGCTTCTGGGGAACGATCAGGAATTTCTCGCCGGTCGCCTGGCGCGCGCAGGCGCGCAGGATCTCCGGGTCGAGCGCTTCGAAGAGCGAGATCTCCGCAGTGTAATGGCTCGCGAAGGTCGTCTCGATCTCGGCGGCGACCCGGCTGCGCAGCCGAGCCGTCGCCTCGGAGCCGATCTTGCCGAGAAAAGGCGGCAGAAGCCAGCCACCGACGGCCCATGCCATGCCCGCGTCGCCCGGCAGGATCGTCGGCGTCCGGTCGAGGCGACCGTAGAGGTAGACCTGCTTGTGGGTCGCCGTGCCGTAGCGGCTGTACGCGCTCGCCTTCTGCTGCAGCGCCGTCTCCATCGCCGACAGGATCTGGCCCGCGAGGGGGCCGCCGCCCGTCGCGTCGAAAGCGAGGGTCGCTCCGGTCTCGACGAGGGCGGCGACGAGCTGCGCGCGGAAATCCGGCGCGCTCGAGTTGCAGACATGACTCGCGCCGAGCCCGCGCAGGAGCGCCTCCTGCTCCGCGCGGCGCACGACGTTCACGAGCGGGATGCCGTCGGCGAGACAGATCTTCTGCAGCATCTGGCCGAGGTTCGAGGCGGCGGCGGTATGCACCAGCGCCGGATGGCCTTCGCGGCGCATCGTCAGGGCCATGCCGAGGGCGGTCATCGGATTGACGAACCAGGAGGCGGCGCGGGCGGGCGCCGTGCCGGGCGCGAAGGGTAGGACCACCGCGGCGGGGACGACACGGAACTGCGACCAGGCCGCGCCGCCGACGATTCCGACCGTGCGGCCGAGGAGGGCCTGGGCCTCGGCGCCGCTGCCCGCCGAGACGACGACGCCCGCGCCCTCGTTGCCGACGGGGAGCGATTGGCCGAGGCGGGCTTCGATTCCGCGCAGGCGTTCGGACTCGATCGGGATCGTGAGGACGGCGCTCTCGCCGGCGCCGCGGCGCGTCGCGCGGGCGGGATCGGCCGGGCCGAGCAGCAGGCCGAGATCCGACGGATTGATGGGACTCGCCTCGACGCGGACCACGACTTCGTGGGCGGCGGGCGCCGGGACGGGGGCGCGTTCGAGCGAGAGGTCGAGCTCGCCTTCGAGCGTGATGCGGCTGCGCAGCTCGAGGCCCGTTCGCGGTTCGGTGCTCGCCATCGCTCCTCCTCACCGGTGGCTCACCGGTTGCTCGCCAGGCCGTCGCCCGTCTCTTGCCCGACTTTCTTCGGGCTCTCTCCGGTCTGTCTCCCGCTCCCGGCCGATCCGCCGTCGGTCGCGGGCGGCCGGCCTTCCGACCGCTTTGGACGTTAACACCTCGGCAGCGATCGTCGTCGCCGTCTGCACTGCGCGCGAGTGCGCCCGGGGCGTGATAGGGTGGGTCCGGCCCGCCGAGCGGGTCGATCAAGGGAGAGCTCGATGTTCGATCTGACGGGAAGGACGGCTCTGGTGACGGGGGCCGGGCAGGGCGTGGGCGCCGGCATCGCGCGCATGCTCGCGGCCCGGGGCGCGAAGGTGGCGGTCAACGATCTGCGCGCGGTGCGCGCGATGGAGACGGTGCAGTCGATCGTGGCGGCCGGCGGGCGGGCGATGACCGCGGTCTTCGACGTCGCGGAGCATGCCGCCGTCGCCGAGAACGTCGCGCGGCTCGAGGCGGTGCTCGGCCCCTTCGACATCCTCGTCAACAATGCGGGCATTCCGGAGGGCATGGGCGTCAAGCCGTTCCGCGAGACGACGCCGGAATCCTGGCGCCCCTACATCGACGTCAATCTCTACGGCGTGCTCAACTGCTGTCATGCCGTGATCAACGGGATGGTCGCGCGGCGCTTCGGCCGCATCATCACGATCTCCTCGGGCGCCGGGATGGTCGGGCTCGCGCTCGGCGTCTCGCCCTACGCGGCGGGCAAGGGTGGCGGGATCTCGTTCATGCGCCATCTCGCGCTCGAGAACGCCGGCGCCGGGGTCACCGCGAATACCGTCGCCCTCGGCCTCATCGACAACCAGCGCACGCCCGAAACGACGGCGCATCTCGCGAAGGGCGTCCCCGTCGGCCGTCTCGGTCAGCCCGAGGACGTCGGTGCGCTCTGCGTCTATCTCGCGTCGGACGAGTCGAGCTGGATGACGGCCCAGACGCTCCAGATCAACGGCGGCAGCGTCACTTCCTGAGTCGCCAGAGCGTGAACGGAGGCGGCGATTGAGCGAGCCGGAGGCGACGGCGGCGATCCTCGCGGCGATCGGCGGGCTGATCGTGCTCGCCGTCGTCGCGAGCCCGCTCTCCCGCCGGCTCGGCGTTCCCGTGCTGCTGCTCTTCCTGCTGCTCGGGATGCTGGCCGGCTCGGACGGCCTCGGCGGCATCCCGTTCGCGGACTACGGGCTCGCCTATCGTCTCGGCACGATCGCGCTCGTGCTGATCCTCTTCGACGGCGGGCTCAATACGACCCCGGCGGTCCTGCGCCGCGCCGCCCGCTCTGCGGGCTGGCTCGCGACGTTCTCGGTCGTCGTGACGGCGGCGGTGATGGCGGGCTTCGGGCTCTGGCTCGGGCTCGACCCGAAGATCGCGCTGCTGATGGGCGCCGTCGTTTCGTCGACCGACGCGGCGGCGGTCTTCTCGGTCCTGCGCGGCGGCGGTGTCCGGCTGAAGGACCGGACGGCGGCGACGCTCGAGGTCGAGTCGGGCCTCAACGATCCGATGGCCGTCTTCCTGACCCTGCTCGCGACGGAGTTCGCGCTCGCTTCTGCGCCGACGCCGACTGCCGTCGCGCTCCTGTTCGTTCGGCAGTTCCTGCTCGGCGCCGTGGCGGGGCTCGTCTGGGGTCGTGCGGCGCGCTGGCTCCTCGCGCGGATCCATCTGCCTGCCGCCGGTCTCTATCCCGTCGTCACCCTCGCGCTCGCCTTCCTCTCCTTCAGCACGGCGACGCTGATCGGCGGCAGCGGGTTCCTCGCCGTCTACGCGACGGGCATCCTGATCGCGGCCGGCGCGATGCCCTATCGCGCCGGCGTGCGCCGCGTCCACGACGCGCTCGCGTGGCTCTCGCAGATCCTGATGTTCACGCTGCTCGGGCTGCTGGTCTTTCCCAAGCAGCTGCTGCCGGTGGTGGGGACGGGGCTCGCGCTCGCGGCGGTGCTCGCCTTCGTCGCACGGCCGCTCGCCGTCTGGCCCGTGATGAAGGCGCTCGGCGCGCCGGTGCAGGAGCAGGTCTTCGTCTCGTGGGTCGGGCTGCGCGGCGCTGTGCCCATCATCCTCGCGGCCTATCCCGTCGTGCGCGGCGTCGCGGGCGGGACGGAGCTCTTCCATCTCGTCTTCTTCGTCGTACTCGTCAGCAGCGTGATTCCCGGGGCGACGGTCGTCGCGCTCGCGCGTCGGCTCGGCCTCGCGGTGCCCCACGCGCCTTCGCCTTCGGCCCATGTCGAGCTCGTGTCGCTGCGCGATTTCCCGGGCGAGTTCGTCTGGTACCACGTCGAGCCGTCGAGCGCCGTCGCGGGCTTCGACCTCCGGGGCCTCGAGCTGCCCGAAGGCTGCCTCGTGACGTTGATCGTGCGCGGGCCGGAGCTGCTCGTGCCGAAGGGCAGCACGCTGCTGCTGGCGGGCGACCACGTCTGCGTGTTCGTCCCGCCGAGCGAGCGCCCGCTGCTCGACCTGTTCTTCGGCGGCGAGTACGACGTCGACGGCTGAGCCGTTCCGTTCCCCCGGACCGGAAACGGCGAAGGGATGCCTCGAGCTCGAGACACCCCTTCGCACCGAACGGAATCGAAGAACGGCGCAGTGCGCCCGACTACTCGGACTGCGCTCCCGTGCCGAAGGTGTAGGCGCTCTCGTGGTGGGCCGAGAGGTCGAGGCCGTTGAACTCCTCCTCGTCGGAGACGCGCAGCGAGCCGAACACGAGCTTCAGCACCGTCAGGATCAGGAACGTGGCGACCGGCGCGAGCACTGCGACGATCAGCACGCCTTCGAGCTGGATGAGGATCTGCGCCGCCTTCGTCTCGCCGCCGCCGAGGGTCGTCGCGAAGACGGCGGCTGCGATCGCGCCGAAGGTGCCGCCGACGCCGTGGACGCCGAAGGCGTCGAGCGAATCGTCGTAGCCGAGCATCGGCTTCAGGAAGGTCACGGTGCAGTAGCAGAGGAGGGCCACGCCGAAGCCGATCGCGAGCGCGCCGCCGGGGCCGACGTTGCCGCAGGCCGGGGTGATCGCGACGAGTCCGGCGACGGCGGCGGTCGCGGCGCCGAGGGCGGTCGGCTTGCCGCGATGCAGCCATTCGATGGCGCCCCACGAGAGCGTCGCCATCGAGGCGGCGGTGCTCGTATTCACGAAGGCGAGGGCGGCCAGCGGGCTCGCGGAGAGCGCGCTGCCCGCGTTGAAGCCGAACCAGCCGGCCCAGAGCAGGCCGGCGCCCGTCAGACAGAGCGGGAGGCTATGCGGCGCCAGCGACTGCTTTCCGTAGCCCTTGCGCTTGCCGACCATGATCGCCGCGACGAGCGCCGAGATCCCGCTCGTCATGTGGACGACGAGGCCGCCGGCGAAATCGATCGCCCCCTTGCCGAAGAGGTATCCCGGTCCCGACCAGACCATGTGGGCCACCGGGCAGTAGACGAAGATCATCCAGAGCAGCATGAAGCTGACGAAGACCGAGAAGCGCATGCGCTCGACGACCGCGCCGATGATGAGCGCCGGCGTGATGATCGCGAACATGCCCTGGAACATCACGAAGATGTACTCGGGGATGTTGCGGGGCGGCGATGCGAAGTTCGCGGTGACCGAATCGATCCCGACGTTGCGGAGCATCAGGTTCGAGAGGTCGCCGAAGAATGCGCCGTCGCCGCTGAAGGCGAGGCTGTAGCCGGCGACGATCCAGAAGACGCCGACGACCGCGGCCGCCGCGAAGCATTGCACCAGCACGTTCAGCATGTTCTTGGCGCGGACGAGACCGCCGTAGAAGAGGGCGAGTCCCGGCAGCGTCATCATCAGGACGAGGGCCGACGCGGTCAGGACCCAGGCGGTGTCCCCCGAGTCGACGACGGGGGGCCCGTCCTGCGCGATCGCCGGGACCGCCGCGAGCAGGGCGGCGAGCGGCGGCGCGGCGAAGGCGAGCCGTCGGACGAGCGGGGGAAGGGCGAGCGCGAGCCGTCGGGCGTTCAGGGACATCGGGGCCTCCAGCGGGTTTGGAAATCGGGATCCGGTCGCGACGACCCCAGAGCAAGGCCTGTGCCATCGCGTGCGCGATTCTGCACGATCCTGGGCCGAAGACTGCGCAGTGACTGGGCAGGGGTTGCCTGCGCGGTATGCAGCGAGTCGGCCGAATCGGGCGCCTTTCAGCACGCCCCCGGGCACCTCCCTGCCCCGATCGGCGCCGATCGAACGGGGGTCGGAGCGTGCTCCGCGGCCGGCCCGCCGGCGCGGCGCCCGGACGCGCCGCTCCCGGGGCTTTGGCAAGACG